>NZ_JBFRJQ010000005.1:0-66172 GCF_041468985.1 Shewanella sp. 10N.286.52.A9
ACCTGATATGTCGCTCCAAACTTTCCCCATCTGTATACTCAAAGCAATCTATTCCAAGCAATATATTCTAGGTAAAATTTCCAAGCACAATGTCCAAATAAAAATAGCTCAGTTGCGCTTTAGCGTAGAGATACTTTTTTGTTGCCAAGGTATAGGTCATCAGTTCGAATCACTTTTTTGAACATATTAGGTCGCTCCAAACTTCCCCCATATGTATATTTCAAGCAATTTATTCCAGTAAAGTTTCCAAGCACAATGTCCAAATAAAAATAGCTCAGTTGCGCTTTTAGCGTGGTGATTCCTTCTTGTTGCCAAGGTATAGGTCATCAGTTCGAACCACTCTTTTTGAAAACATTAAGTCGCTCCAAACTTCCCCCATCTGTGTATTTCAAGCTATCTATTCCAAGCTATCTATTCTAGGTAAAGCTTCCAAGTAAAATGTCCAAATAAAAATAGCTCAGTTGCGCTTTTAGCATAGTGATACCTTCTTGTTGCCAAGGTATAAGTCATCAGTTCGAACGACTCTTTTTGAACATATTAGGTCGCACTAAAACTTCCCTTCGTAAAAATTCCAGTGCTTATCTCCAAACAAAAATGAATTAATGCTTTAACCTGTAAAGTGATCGCTATTTGATTGATGCAACATCAAGCCTTTTTTAGACGTAAATAGCGCATTTATGCCACCTGTTTGGTCACCTGTTTGATAGTGCCTCATATTTAGCAGAGTCACTTTGTTTATTTGTATTGTCTAATTTACCTGTCTTTTATATGTAAAATATGAGCTTGCTCAAGTATTCCTTTTTTATTTTCAACCATAATAAATACAAGCTTTTACAAATTAATTCTAAAAACTGCTGACAGAGCAGTTATGAGTGGAGTGTTTATTATGCGTATCCAACAACTAAGTGAGTTGCTTGATTTTATAGCTAAATCACGCTTAGACATGAAACAGCTTTATGGCCAATTGCATCGTAATGCAGACTCGACTCGAGTGAAAATGATGTTGGAATATCTTCAGCAGCACCAACAGCATGTTCATGATAGTATTGAAAATTATATCGATGAAGCGCCAAGCCGCATGTTAGATACATGGTATAAAGATATTACATTCGAAGACTTCAAAAAACGTTGTAACGAATCATTACTACCAGCAAATATGACTGAAGATGATGTGTTGGAGCTTCATTTAGATCTTGAAAACCGTCTAATCGCATTATTGGAAAAAACGGCAAATAGCACTGCCGTAACCGAAATTAAAGAAGCATTACTTGATTTGGTTAGAGTTGAGCAAACTCAGCAAAAAAGATTAGTGCATAGTGCTTTGCGAATGGATGATATCTAACAGTTATTTTTCCCATTTCGATTTTATGTTAATATTTTTAAATAGAGCCAGCTAGCAAGCTGGCTTTACTATTTTCAGCGGTTTACATTGCGTCAATTAATCACGGAGTGCATTATTCTGATTAAGATGACATTTTTATATGATTAATCCCCCAAGTGCTGGTAAGTTAACATGACTTCGATAAAAAAAAATCTCCCAGATGAACAAGCAACAATTGAACTAGGTTATGAGTTATCACTGTGGGTGAGTGCACCACTGGTTATCTATTTAACTGGAGATTTAGGCGCGGGTAAAACGACCTTAAGCCGTGGTTTGATTCAAAGCTTGGGGCACAAGGGCAATGTTAAAAGCCCTACTTATACACTTGTTGAACCGTATGAGTTAAAAGGGATGGATATTTTTCATTTTGACTTGTATCGATTGCTTGACCCTGAAGAATTAGAGTTCATGGGGATTCGAGATTACTTTACAGAAAAAAGCCTGAGTCTTATTGAGTGGCCAGATAGAGGCCATGGTTTGTTACCTGATGCAGATATTAGTATTCATTTGAGTTATCAAGGTGAACAGAGACAGGTTGAGTTAAACGGGTTGACACCTGCTGGGCAGCAAGTTGTCGCTAAATTAAAATAATAATGATTTGAGAAAAATGACGCGATTTTTTAGTTTTGTATTGCTATTTGGCTTCTCGTTAATTGTAGAAGCAGCGAATAAATTAGATAGTATTAGAGTGTGGGATGCACCAGACTCTACTCGAGTGGTATTGGATTTATCCCAAGCACCTGATTACAGTTATTTTTCATTGTCTAATCCTCAGCGCTTAGTGATTGATTTAAAGCAAGCCTCTACCAAGGTTAAGTTTGATGATATTGCTAAAAACAGCAAATTGATTAATAAAGTCCGTTTAAGTAAGCCTCCTAAAGCTGGTACATTACGCTTAGTCCTCGAATTGGCATCTCCTGTTAAAGCTAATTTGTTTTCGCTGACGCCAACTGCGCCATATGGAAATCGCTTGGTTGTTGATCTCGATAACTCAGCCAATAAACCCGCTGCTAAAAAACAGGTAGTTCAAACCAGTAAGCGTTCAAAAGATGTGATTGTCGCAATTGATGCGGGTCACGGTGGTGAAGACCCTGGCTCAATAGGCCCTAAAGGGACTTATGAGAAAAAGGTCGTTTTAGCCATTTCTAAACGGCTTGCACGCAAAATTAATGAAACACCGGGCATGAAAGCGGTGATGACTCGCAGTGGCGATTACTTTGTTAACTTAAATCAGCGCTCAGAACTTGCGCGAAATAGCCGTGCAGACTTATTACTATCTATTCATGCAGATGCATTCACTTCACCTCAACCTAAGGGCGCCTCTGTGTGGGTTCTGTCTAAGCGACGAGCCAATACTGAAATCGGTCGGGTATTTGAGGATAAAGAAAAACATTCAGAATTATTAGGCGGTGTAGGCGATATTATTCAAAACACTGACAGTGAGCAGTATTTGGTTATGACATTGATTGATATGTCCATGGATCATTCTATGGCTGAAAGTCACAGTATTGCGACCGATATTCTTGCTGGGTTAGGTAAGGTCACAAAGCTGCATAAAAATAAGCCTGAGTCGGCCAGTTTCGCAGTATTAAAGTCGACAGATATTCCTTCAATTTTGATTGAAACGGGCTTTATTTCAAACCCTAAAGAAGAGCGTTTATTGCTTGATGGAAACCATCAACAAAAATTAGCCAACGCTATTCACAAAGGTGTGGTTAACTATTTTGAGGCTAATCCCCCTTCAGGCACCATGTTTGCTAAGCAAAGCAATGTTAAACATACCGTCAGAAGTGGCGAGTCACTTTCAGTGATTGCCCAGCGTTATAAAGTCAGTGTGGCGAGTATCAAAAAAAGTAATAACTTAAAGTCCGATGTATTAAGAATTGGCCAAAAGCTGGTTATTCCGAGGGCGTAAAATGGCTATTCAAATTCTTCCTCCACAACTTGCCAACCAAATTGCAGCAGGTGAAGTGGTTGAAAGACCTGCATCAGTTGTTAAAGAGTTGGTAGAAAACAGCTTAGATGCAGGTGCAACCCGTGTTGATATCGAAATCGATAAAGGTGGCAGTAAACTCATTCGAATTCGCGATAATGGTAAAGGTATTGCCAAGGCGGAGCTTGCGTTGGCGCTTTCTCGCCACGCTACCTCAAAAGTACATTCTCTTGATGATCTAGAAGCTATTTTAAGTTTTGGGTTTCGTGGTGAGGCATTAGCCAGTATTAGCTCTGTTGCTAGACTCAGCCTAACATCTAAGCCTGCAGATCAAACCGAAGCTTGGCAAGCCAATGCGGCTGGCTCGCAAATGGATGTCAAAATTACTCCTGCAGCTCATCCAATTGGTACAACAATTGATGTCGTCGATTTATTTTTTAATACGCCAGCCAGACGGCGTTTTTTAAAGAGTGATAAAACTGAGTTTACTCATATCGATGAATGGCTGAAGCGGATTGCCATTGCGAGAACCGATGTACATTTTACCTTAACTCATAATGGTAAACTAATACGTCAATATCGCCCTGCGAATACTGAAATACAGTATAAACAACGGTTAGGACAAATTTGTGGTCGCAGTTTTGCTGAGCATGCCTTGCACTTGGCTTGTGAACATGACGGTTTGAGCTTAAGCGGATATTTACAAGCGCCAAGTGATACACAGGTGACCGATAGCTTTTATTTTTATGTGAATGGCCGATTGGTACGTGATCGCTTAGTAAATCATGCAGTCAAACAAGCTTTTGGACGTTTTGATATTCAGCATCAACCTGGTTATGTATTGATGCTTGAGATTGATCCTCATCAAGTCGATGTGAATGTGCATCCTGCAAAACATGAGGTGAGATTTCATCAAAGTCGGTTGGTTCATGACTTTATCTTACAAGCTTTACAATCTGTGCTGCAGCAAATTACAGAATTACAATTGTCACCTGAAAGCAATGATCGAAATAACGATAATCGCAATCATAGTAGCGACACCGTTTATACTCATGTTGCTGGTACTCATTCATCACCGGTCAATCAAGAATTGTCATCAAAGCCTGTTCAGCAACACACAGGTTCTCAGGCAAGTTCGTATTTGTCTGAAATAGAGCAGCAACAATCAACTGTTCAGCATCAACCTCGAGAGCAAAGTCGAAGTCAATATGGCAGTGTCTCAGTACCAGCTCAAGGCTATCAAAATAGTGGCGGGCAATATGGCGGTGGTGGTTCAAAAGCAGTCGATTCAGCGGAGATAACCCCAACAGCAATTGCTAACTATGGTCAATTACTGCAAACAGAACATGAAAATAGCTCATTAACACAAATTAATGAAGTTAATATTTCAGCGGTTTCTACCATGCCTCAGCTACTTGATGGCCGTTATTGGGTCATGGTAAAAGAACAGCAATTATTATTAATCGATATAGTCCAAGTTTCTGTTATTGTTGCTAAAAATGAAATATTCAAAAAGTTGAAAACCGGGTTGGTAGGGCAACCTTTACTCATGCCTGTGTCAATTCAAGCTGATGTAGATTGGAAAGAGTTACTTGTTGGGCGAGATATCTTACTAAGAAAACTGGGTTTAACCCTTTCAATTCGCTACCAACAGTTGATAATTAAGAATGTGCCCCCATATCTAAGAGATAGCCAGTTAGCCGTATTAATCCCAGAATTACTTCAATGGATTAAAGCTGATACGCCTACCGACGAAGCGTTAGCGTTATGGATTGCTCAGCATCAAAAGTCAGCTTTTCTTTCTGCATCGCAATTATGGCAACAGTATTGTCAGTTAAGTGATGAACAACAAGCTGCGTTATTATCAACAGCACAATCTTTACCGTGGCAAACTTGGCTAGAAGAGAATAAAAGTGAACCAAGCTAAACAACCCAAAGTATTGTTTTTAATGGGGCCAACAGCCTCAGGCAAAACCGCTTTAGCCATAGAGATGGCGCAGCACCATAACTGTGAAATTATCTCAGTTGATTCTGCGTTGATTTATCGGCAGATGGATATTGGTTCTGCAAAACCTGATGCCGATGAACTTGCATTAGCACCACATCGTCTTATCGACATTTTAGACCCGAGTGAGTCCTATTCGGCTGCCGACTTTAGACGTGATGCACTGCACGAGATTGAACAGATCATTGCCCGTGGTAAAACCCCATTATTGGTGGGCGGAACAATGATGTACTTTAAAGCACTACTTGAAGGTTTATCTCCTTTACCTGCTGCTGATGAAGCGATTAGAGCACAAATCTTAGCCGAGGCCGAAACCCACGGTTGGGATTTATTACATCAACAGTTATGTGATATTGACCCTGTGGCTGGTGAGCGTATTCACCCTAATGATCCACAACGATTATCTCGTGCTTTAGAGGTTTACAGAATAACAGGTAAAACCATGACTGAGTTGAGTGCAACTAAGTCACCAGCTTTACCTTATGATGTAGTGCAATTCGCTATTGCACCACTTGATAGAAAAGTATTACATGAATTAATCGCAAAACGATTTAAACTAATGATGCAACAAGGGTTTATTGAAGAAGTTCAGCGATTAAAAGAGCGAGGCGATTTACATTTAGACATGCCATCCATGCGCTGTGTCGGATATCGACAATGCTGGCAATATTTAGATGGTGAATTTGATCGTGATACTTTGGTAGAAAAAGCCACTGCTGCCACTAGGCAATTGGCGAAACGTCAATTAACATGGTTGAGAAGCTGGCCAGATTTACATTGGCTCGAAAGTGGTGCCAAAGGAAATTTAGTTACACTTATACAACATTCAGGCTAGATTAATCGCTGCTGCTGTATAATACTCAAACTAAACAATAAAACATTATTCAAAAAATTTGTTTTGAAAATAAAAAAAGGAAATTGAAATGGCTAAGGGGCAATCTTTACAAGACCCATTTTTGAACGCTTTGCGTCGTGAACGTGTACCAGTCTCAATCTACTTAGTGAATGGTATTAAGTTGCAAGGACAAGTTGAGTCATTCGACCAATTCGTTATTTTGCTAAAAAATACAGTGAGCCAAATGGTTTACAAGCACGCTATTTCAACTGTTGTACCAGCTCGTCCATTCAATGTGGCGACTCAAGGTACTCAAGCTGGTTATACTCAGCACGATGAAGCGCCTGCATCAGAATAATATTTAAGGAGTTTGCTACTTGTTTGATCGCTATGAAGCGGGTGAAACCGCGGTGCTTGTTCACATTGACTTTTCTGATGACGACCGCAGAGAAGACATAACCGAGTTACAATTATTAGTCGAATCAGCAGGTGCACGCTCTGTTGGTGTTATTACCGGAAGTCGACGTTCACCGGATCGAAAGTTTTTTGTTGGTACAGGTAAAGTTGAAGAGCTAGCTGCCATGGTAGCTGCTACTGAAGCGAATGTAGTGATTTTTAATCATGCTTTAAGCCCTGCACAAGAAAGAAATTTAGAACAAATATGTGAATGCCGCGTATTAGACCGGACAGCACTGATTTTAGATATTTTTGCTCAACGAGCGAGAACACACGAAGGTAAGTTGCAAGTGGAGCTAGCGCAATTGCGCCACATGTCGACACGCCTTATTCGTGGTTGGACTCACTTAGAGAGACAAAAAGGTGGTATCGGTATGAGGGGGCCGGGTGAAACCCAGCTCGAAACTGATAGACGTTTACTTCGTGGACGCATCAAGAGTATCAACCGTCGCCTTGAAAAAGTAGACAAACAGCGTGAACAAAGCCGTCGTTCTCGTAAACGCAGTGATTTATCCACTGTGTCATTGGTAGGGTATACCAATGCTGGGAAATCGACTTTGTTTAATGCGCTGACAACTTCTGAAGTTTATGCAGCAGATCAATTGTTCGCAACACTTGATCCGACTCTGCGTAAACTCGACCTGCCTGACGGTGCCGTTATCTTAGCGGATACTGTTGGGTTTATTCGTCATTTACCTCATGACTTAGTCGCAGCTTTTAAAGCCACACTGCAAGAAACTCGACAAGCTGACTTGTTATTGCATGTTGTTGATTGTGCTGATGAGAATATGACGGAAAATTTTGATCAAGTTCAAAATGTACTTGAAGAAATTGAAGCAGATACTATTCCACAGTTGGTGGTTTGTAATAAAATCGACTTACTGGAAGACTTCGTGCCTCGCATCGACTATGACGATGAGGGGATGCCTGAACGAGTTTGGGTATCTGCCCAAAAACAAATTGGATTTGAATTGCTGCTGCAGGCTGTCAACGAGCATATCGGTGAAGTCATTGTAGAGCATACATTGAAAATACCAGCTACGGCTGGGCATTATCTTGGTCAGTTTTATCGACTGGACGCGATACAGCAGAAAGAGTACGACGATCTGGGGAACTGTATTTTGTCTGTTCGTTTATCGGATGCCAATTGGCGTCGATTAACAAAACAGAGTCAAGGCGAATTAGAAACGTTTATATTTGAGACTTCACAAGAAGACTCTGATGTAAGCGTTACTTGCTAATAACATTTATTTCATCCACTTATGGAGTGCTAAATGGCTTGGAATGAGCCCGGTAACAAGGGAAAAGATAAAGACCCTTGGGGAAACAAAAACGGTAACGACAAAGGCCCACCAGATCTAGACGAAGTATTTCGTAATCTTTCTAAACGCTTTGGCGGTGGGAAAGGTGGTTCAGGTGGATCGTCAAGTCCTTCATTTAACTCAACCAGCATTATTGTTGTTTTAGTTATTGGTTTATTAGTGTGGGGCGCTTCAGGTTTTTACACCATTAAAGAAGCTGAACGTGGGGTCACCTTACGTTTCGGTCAGCATTCTGGCGAAGTTGGGCCAGGTTTACATTGGAAAGCCACGTTTATTGACGAAGTTTTCCCTGTAAATATTAAAGCTGTTCGTTCGATCCCTGCTTCTGGCAGCATGTTAACGTCTGATGAAAACTTAGTAAAAGTTGAACTAGACGTACAGTATCGTGTTGACGATGCATACTTGTATCTATTCAGTGCTGTAGACGCTAATGCAAGTTTAAGTGAAGCTACGGACAGTGCATTGCGTTATGTCATCGGTCATAACACTATGGATGACATCTTGACAACGGGTCGTGATGCAATTCGTCGTGATACTTGGGCTGAACTTGAGCGTATTCTTGAGCCGTACCAACTTGGTTTATCGATTCAAGATGTCAACTTCTTACCTGCACGTCCACCTGAAGAAGTGAAAGACGCATTTGATGATGCTATTTCTGCGCAAGAGGATGAGCAACGTTTCATTCGTGAAGCAGAAGCTTATGCACGTGAAATTGAGCCTAAAGCTCGTGGTCAAGTTGAGCGTATGGCACAGCAAGCAAGTGCTTACAAACAACGTGAAGTGCTAGAAGCTGAAGGTAAAGTTGCTCGATTTGAACAGTTGCTACCTGAATATCAAATGGCTCCAGAAGTGACTCGTAAGCGTCTATACCTAGATGCAATGCAAGAAGTCATGGCTGACACCAACAAGGTACTTATTGATACCAAGAACAATGGTAACTTGATGTATTTACCGTTAGATAAAATGATGGATAACCAAACTAAACGTACTGCGGTTGAGCCTGTTGTTGAAACACACGTTAACACACCGTCAAATAACTCGTTTAATTCATCGATGCCGCTTGATGGCCGTCCAACTCGCGAAGCTCGTTCTCGCCAAGGGAGGGACTAACTCATGGGTAGATTAGGACTTATAATACTCGTTATTATTCTTGGTATTGGTTTTTCATCTGTGATGATTGTGAACGAAGGCGAACGTGCCATTGTTTCTCGATTTGGTGAAATTCTAAAAGATAATGTCGACGGTAATTCGGTAACTCGTGTACTTAAGCCAGGACTTCACTTTAAAATCCCTGCGATTGATAAAGTTAAGTATCTTGATGCGCGTATCCAAACCTTAGATGGCGCTGCAGACCGTTTTGTGACTTCTGAAAAGAAAGATCTGATGGTTGATTCATACGTTAAATGGCGTATTAGTGACTTTGAAACTTTCTACCTATCTACTGGTGGCGGAAATAAAGTGACTGCAGAAGATCTACTTCAACGTAAAATCAACAATGATTTACGTACAGAGTTCGGTCGTCGCACCATTAAAGAAATTGTTTCTGGTAAACGTGATGAACTGCAAAATGATGCATTAGAGAATGCATCAGAAAGCTCTCGTGATCTAGGTATTGAAGTAGTTGATGTGCGAGTTAAGCAAATTAACTTACCAGCAAACGTCAGTAGCAGTATCTTCCAGCGTATGCGTGCCGAGCGACAAGCTGTTGCTAAAGAGCATCGTGCACAAGGTAAAGAGCAATCTGAAATTATTCGCGCCACAATTGATGCTGATGTAACTGTTAAAGTTGCAGAAGCTGAACGTAAAGCGTTAACCATTCGAGGTGAAGGTGATGCACTTTCTGCTAAAATTTATGCAGATGCATTCAATAAAGATCCTGAATTTTATGGTTTTTTACGTAGCCTTGAAGCTTACAAAGAAAGTTTCGCAGGTAACAGTGACGTAATGGTATTAGAACCTGATAGCGATTTCTTCAAATATATGAAATCGATTGACGGTAAATAAATACTGAAATCTGATAAAAAACCCGGTTTGTGCCGGGTTTTTTTATGTCTAGCGTTTTTCATTGAAAAAAATTGATTTTCTCTGCTTTAGTTAGCTTGATCAGTTATAACTAATTTAGATTGAAAGTATTTCATTAAAAATTATTCATTAACAATAACTTATAAAAATCACTCCTGCATTTAATGTCAAAAATGCGTTAAAAAGGCTGTGTGTTTTTTGTACGCCATAAAAAAAACATACAATTCCCGTAACTTAGTTGTGTGTTTTACTATGATCTGGTTCTAATTTTTCGCTATAATGAGCCCCGCCTCAAAGTATAGATTTAGCGATTAGTGATTCTAATGTTGCTAAGTTATTAAAATATAAGAATTCCAACACCCTCTGGGAGATAAGTGGATGAGCAATGCGCCAGTCGATACCGGACGCCGCAGATTCCTGACAGCCGCAACCGCCGTAGTAGGCGGAGCTGGTGCCGTCGCTGTAGCGGTGCCTTTTATCAAGTCATGGAATCCGAGCGCTAAAGCGAAAGCTGCAGGTGCACCGGTTGAAGTAAATATTAGTAAAGTAGAGCCAGGCCAGTTAATTCGTGTTGAATGGCGTGGTAAACCTGTTTGGGTTGTGCGTCGTACTGATGCCATTTTAAGTGAATTGCCTAAATTAGATGGGCAATTACGTGATCCTGCTTCTGAAGAATTACAACAGCCTGAATATGCAGCAAACCCTGCACGTTCAATTAAGCCTGAGTTCTTCATTGCTGTAGGTATCTGTACTCACTTAGGTTGTTCGCCAACTTACTTGCCTGATTCTTTTGGCGAGCAAGTCGAAGGTGTTACGGCTGGTTTCTTCTGTCCATGTCATGGTTCTAAGTTTGATATGGCTGGCCGAGTATTCCAGGGTGTTCCAGCACCATTAAACCTTGTCGTTCCTCCGCATCAATATGTTGATGATGGCACGGTACTTATCGGTGTAGATACGGGAGCTGCGTAATGGTTAAGAATATTGTTGATTGGATTGATGCTCGCATCCCAATGACGGCGACGTATAACCGTCACGTTGGTCAATATCCAACACCAAAGAACTTCAACTTTTGGTATTTCTTTGGTTCATTAGCATTGCTTGTTTTAGTTAACCAGTTGCTTACTGGTATTTGGTTAACAATGAATTATGTACCAACTGCAGAAGGTGCGTTTGCTTCTGTTGAATACATCATGCGTGATGTTGAGTACGGCTGGTTATTACGTTACATGCACTCCACAGGAGCTTCTGCTTTCTTTGTGGTGGTTTATCTTCATATGTTCCGTGGCTTAATCTACGGTTCTTACCAAAAGCCAAGAGAGCTACTTTGGTTATTTGGTATGTTGATTTTCCTCGTGTTAATGGCTGAAGCCTTTATGGGTTACTTGCTACCTTGGGGACAAATGTCTTACTGGGGCGCGCAGGTAATTATCTCATTGTTTGGTGCTATTCCATTTATTGGTGATGACCTGACATTGTGGATCCGTGGTGATTATGTCGTTTCAGGTGCAACACTAAACCGTTTCTTTGCATTGCATGTTATTGCACTGCCTTTAGTGTTAGTTGTATTAGTTTTCCTTCACTTAATTGCTTTACATGAAGTGGGTTCAAACAACCCAGATGGTGTTGAAGTTAAGAAGAATAAAGATGAAAACGGATGGCCAGTTGATGCTATTCCTTTCCACCCTTATTACACAGTGAAAGATATCATGGGTGTGGCCGGTTTCTTAATCGTGTTCTGCTATGTGTTGTTCTTTATGCCTGAAGGTGGCGGTTACTTCCTTGAAAAGCCAAACTTTGAAGCGGCTAACCCAATGAAGACCCCTGAACATATTGCTCCGGTTTGGTACTTCACACCGTTTTACGCAATTTTACGTGCGATTCCAGACAAGCTATTAGGCGTTGTCGGTATGGGTCTTGCGATTGCGGTACTGTTTGTACTTCCTTGGTTAGATCGCTGTAAAGTTAAATCTATCCGTTACCGTGGCTTAATACACAAGATTAATATCGCACAGTTTACCGTGTCTTTCTTAATCCTGGGTTACTTAGGTGCTGTACCAGCAACACCAACGTTAACAATTGCAGCTCGTATCTTTACACTTACTTATTTTGGTTTCTTCGTGGCACTGTGGGTTTACAGTAAAAATGAGAAAACAAAACCGGTTCCTACGAGGGTGACACACTAATGAAAAAGTTATTAATTGCATTAGTTGCATTGTTACCAACGCTAGCAATAGCGGCAGGTGGCAACAATGAATTTGTTAAGAGTCCAGAGCAGGCAATAAACCTTCATGACAATGAGTCGCTAGAACGTGGTCTTAATTTGTTCCAGCAATATTGTAGTGGCTGTCACAGTACTCAATATCAACGTTATGGACGAGTCGCTGAAGATCTAGGTATTTCTGTAGATGATATGCGTGAAAAGTATATGTTTACGGATGCTAAAATTGGTGAGTTGATGGAAAATGCAATTCCACCTGAAGATGCTGCAAAGTGGTTCGGTGCTGCCGCTCCTGATTTAACTCTGGTTGCTCGTGTACGTGGACAGGATTGGGTTTACTCATACCTAAAAGGTTTTTATAAAGATGAAAGCCGTCCATTTGGCGTAAACAATACCGTATTCCCACTTGTGGGTATGCCGCATGTATTGGAAGATTTACAAGGCATTTCAACACCTATCTACAAAACAGTAGAAGAAAATGGTGTAGAAGTACAAAAGCTAGTTGGTCTTGAACCTGCAACTGGCGGTAAATTAAATGCCGAAGAGTATGATCAAGCTGTGCGTGATATTACTGGTTTCCTTGCATATTCTGCAGATCCAGTGAAGCTTGAACGTGAAGCTTTAGGTTGGTGGGTACTCGGATTCTTGTTTATTTTCTTCATCATTGCTTACTTGTTGAAGAAAGAATACTGGAAAGATGTGCACTAGACACGAATAACGGGTAAAATACATTATTCGCATACTTTAAACGAGGGGCTTAGCCCCTCGTTTGTTTTGTTTTTTCCGTTTTCTGGAGGGTAACAATGGCTGTAGCTGCCAACAAACGCTCTATCATGACACTGTTTTCGGGTGCCGATGATTTATATAGCCACCAAGTACGTATCGTCTTGGCTGAAAAAGGTGTAACTGTTGATGTTTTGCAGGTAGAACCGAGTGAGAAGCCTCAAGAGTTACTTGATGTTAATCCATACAACTCAGTACCAACTCTAGTTGATCGTGAATTAGTTTTGTATGAATCTCGCATTATTATGGAATATTTAGATGAGCGTTTCCCTCATCCACCATTAATGCCTGTTTACCCTGTTGCACGTGGTCAAAGTCGCTTAATGATGCACCGTATTGATACAGACTGGTATGTACTAGTTGATCGTATCCGTAAAGGTGATAAAGCTGATGCTGCGCGTAAAGAGTTAACTGATAGCTTAGTCGCATTAGCACCAGTATTTGCTGAAATGCCATACTTCATGAGTGAAGAGTTTGGTTTAGCTGACTGTTACTTAGGCCCGCTATTATGGCGTTTACCTGAGTTAGGTATCAATTTAGATGTTCGCACATCTAAGGATATCCATGCTTATATGACGCGTATATTTGAGCGTGAGTCATTTAAAGCATCGTTAACTGAGGTTGAGCGCGAAATGCGCATGGGTATGTAATGAAAGCGATTACGCCTAACCGTCCATATTTGTTGCGGGCTTATTATGAGTGGTTGATGGACAACCACTTTACCCCACATGTTGTTGTGGATGCATTTGTACCGGGGACTCAGGTACCACAAGAGTTTGTTAAGGACGGTCAAATTGTTCTTAATATCGCAGGTGGTGCAGTAGGAAACCTACAAATGACCAATGAATTCGTGGAATTTAATGCACGTTTTGGTGGTGTACCTCAGCAAGTTGTTTTACCTATGGCGTCTATCGTTGCTATTTATGCTCGAGAAAATGGCGCAGGCACTGTATTTGATATGGAAGATGCTTACATGGCAGAAGATGAATCTTTAGATTCAACGCCTCCGCCACGTTCTTTCTCTGCAGTTGAAACAACAGAAAAAACTGAAACAACAGAAGAAAAACCTGCTGTTACAGCTGAAAAACCAAAAGGGCGAGCTCACTTAACGGTTGTTAAGTAATAGCATCTAACATATCAGTGTTTGCTATTTATTGCCCATGAGTTCATAAAAAAACCAGTCCCTAGAGACTGGTTTTTTTGTTATTGGACTTCATCATTTTTATTAGACTTAATCGTTTTGATTATTTGTGCTTAATCTACAAGTAATTATTGGCCAACCTTGTGAGCTTATAGGCCGTTTTCAAGCTGATATTTTCCAAGTTATCATTATCTGTCTCAAGCTGAAAGCGGCTAACAATGGCTAAGTAAGCCGTTAACTTGTCTGTATCTTGGTCGAGCGCTAACTGGGTAACAGGTTTGACTAAGGGCTGATAAGGATGCCTAGCATGCATGGTTTGCTTAATACCAAGTGGATCCCATTCAGTACAAAGGCTAATCGCTACCTTTTCATGTAAACGAATTAATGCTGCTTCATCTAATTGTGGCGTATCTAACGTAGAAACAATTGCGTCTAGCAAGTTTTCTGTGCCCTCTGCTATGCATTCTTCCGCACTCGGTTGGTCGATAAAACAAAACTCTCCAAGACTCATTTGAGCGTCCTGTGCAGATTCAACATCAAGGGATTTTTTACGACCTTGGTGCCAAGCAAAACTCACTAGAGGATAGTCTTGTTTTGCGGGGTTGTAATTAATACAAACCAGTTGCTCATTGATAATATCGGGGTAGGTGTCTTGGGGATAATGACCAATGACAACAGGGACCTTGAGTGCTGAGTGAGGGTGCAGCTCGGTTAGTGTCATGGTTGGGTAATCAAGACAGGTTGCAATGAGCTTATTTAATGGATGCTGAGAGTCAAAGGCGGCAGGCCAAAACTGTTGCGATAAACTGTTTGGCTGAGCATCATTTGATGCTACACCAGTGAGGTACGCATTAAGGCTTTTAATCACTTTATCATCCCAACAGGCATGGATTGCGCGTATGTGCCCAAAGTCCATGTATATTGGTAATGCCATAAACCAATCTACCCATTCAAATAACAGCGCTTGCGAGTGTTGTAATTCTTGATTGAATAATGGCGCACTAGAGGCTTCAAGGTAGGGATTATCAGTAATTGGGTGATGTTTACTCCAACCTATAACTTCATATTCGTGTTGCCCAAGTAAACAATAAGCATGGCCTTTATCGACCAATAATTTGACCATTTTTAACAGTGCTAAATGTTCAATCTCAGGCTGAGAGTCTGTTGACGCCGAATCACAATGATTCGAGTTTGCGTTGTGAGTGTGCTTTGCTAATAAATTCCCACAAAATACTAACTTCACAAATTGTATACTGGACTCGGGATCGTCAATATCGAAATCTATCTCAGTGAGTAACTCAGTTAATTTATCCAGACGCCCATAGACATCGCCAATAAAGTATAAGCTGACATTGCCGATTTCTTGTATGTGGGTTTGCATGTAATTTTAGTCCAAACAGGTAACGCATTTATTAAAAAGATTATAACCTAGCTACTCATCGTTACAGCCATTAAATTCTTAGTTGAGGCTAAAAGCTTAAGTGGAGAAAAAAGCTATGCTATTATCCGCCAATTCTTAAACGACTCATGTTTTATATGGCGCTTAATTGCCGGGACTCTCGATGCTGTTGATGATTGATAACTATGACTCATTTACCTTTAATCTGGTGCAATATTTCCAGCAGTTAGGTTATGACATCATCGTGAAAAGAAATGATGAAGTCACGATTAGTGACATTGAGGCAATTAACCCGAGCCATTTAATCATTTCACCAGGCCCTTGTTCTCCCAATGAATCAGGTATTTCGCTCGCTGCAATTGAATATTTCGCAGGAAAGCTGCCGATATTGGGTGTGTGCTTAGGTCATCAAGCTATAGCTCAGGTATTTGGAGCTAAAGTCATCAAAGCGGCCAGAGTAATGCATGGTAAAACAAGTGCTATTACGCATAGTGAAACAGGTTTATTTACTAAACTAAATCAACCCTTAACAGTAACTCGATATCACTCTTTGCTCGTTGAATCGTTACCGGAAAGCTTTGAATTAGATGCTTGGTATGATGATCCGGTCCATGGTCGAGAAATTATGGGTATGAGTCATAAAACGCTGCCGATTTACGGAGTTCAATTTCATCCTGAAGCGATTCTGACTGAGCAAGGTCATGAACTGCTGGATAACTTTCTTACGCTAAGCTAACTTCTGTTACAACTTTACTGAAAAATCCCCACAAATATTGTCATTATTTGTGATATAAAAGGCGAATAATAAAAGTACTTACCAAATGATTTAACGTTTAGGTGAGAATATTTCAGCCATCTTTGATGACAAGGGATTTAATATGACCAGGCTTCTGCGTAATGCGGCGCTGAGTGCATTATCAATTGCAATTATTTCAGGTTGCAGTGCTACAGCAAACAACAGTGACTCTTCTACAGTAACAAATCAATCAGCCAGTGCTTCAGTTCCATTAGCGATGCCACCACAAGCTGACAAGCCACTCACATTAAATCAAATTATGGCCAATCCTGATTGGATGGGTTTATTGGCTAAAAACGCTTATTGGGCAGACGATAGTCAATCAGTGTACTTCAATCGTCAGCAACACCAATCACCTATTGCTGATGTATATCAACAGGGTGTTAATGATGAGCAGGCTCAGTTACTTGGCTTAAATCAATTGCATCTTGCTGATCAAAAGCACGGTGTGCTTAACGCTGATAAATCAAAAAAAGCCTACCTTTATCAAGGCAACATTTTTGTAAAATCACTCGCTAATGGCGAAGTGAAACAATTAACTCGTCAGAACAACGCCATTAACTCAGTTCAGTTTTTAACAGATGGTGCACTTGCATATATGCAAGGCAATAGCGTGTTTAAATTACACCTTAATTCCGGTATGACTGAACAATTAGCTGATATTCAAATGGCTAAAGCACCAAAAGGTGTGGTTGATCCTGATACTTATATAGCAAAGCAGCAACATAGATTAATTGAGTATGTGGCTTTACAGCATTCAAAAAATAAAACCCGTGCGGAGTATGCTGAAGAACTTGCTGCAATAGATCCCACTTTTGCTGCTAAGACTTGGTACTTAGGTGACAACGAAAAAGTTAATCAGATGAGTTTGTCTGCAGATGGTCGCTACCTAGTGGTGTCATTATCTGATAAAAATTATAGCTGGCGTGCTGATCATGACATTATGCCTAACTATCTTGGCAAAGATGGTTATGTAGATGCCGTACCTGCGCGAGCACGTGTTGCTGAAGATAGTTACCCTGGTGAGCGTTTAGTTATTCTAGACCTTGTTGAGCATGCTAAAAAAGATGTCACAATCGAAGGCTTAACTGGTTTTGATGAAGATGTATTGGCATCGGTAAAATCAGAAAACGCAAAGGCAAAGGGTGAGACGTATAAAAGTAAGCCTGCGCCTCGAACTGTTCAGTTAATGCAAGATTGGGGTTGGGATCAAACTGCAATTCAATGGCACGATACTGACAATAAACTGCTCGTCATGATGGAAGCGGTTGATAACAAAGATCGTTGGATCGCCAGTGTTGATTTAAGCAATGGCAAGTTAACCACAGAGCATCGTTTACATGATGATGCATGGATAAACTATACCTTCAACCAGTTTGGTTGGGTAACAGGTACAAATAGTTTCTATTACTTATCTGAAGAAACGGGATACTCTCAGCTTTATGTTAAGTCTGAGGGCAAAACCACACGCTTAACGCAAGGTGATTATGTGGTTGATCAAGTCACATTGTCTCCTGATGCGACGCACTTATATTACCGTGCAAATAAAGAACATCCAGGAACATATAATGTGTACCGAGTTGAGTTAGCTTCAGGAAATACTGAGCAGTTAACACAGCATACAGGTACATTAGACTATGAGCTGAGCCCTAATGGTCAATCATTATTATTAACTGCGTCAACAGCGATTAAGCCCAACGAATTGTTTATCCAACCAATCGGTGGTGAAGCAAAGCAGTTGACCAATTACACCAGCAACGCATTTAGTCATTATGCATGGCAAGCGCCTAAAGTGGTTAAAGTACCATCGAGTCACGGTGCTAAAGACATTTATGCGCGAGTCTATGTGCCGCAAGGTTACGATGCTAATAATGCATCGAAATATCCTGCCGTTATTTTTAACCATGGTGCTGGCTATTTACAAAATGCCCACAATGGATTTTCTGGTTACTTCCGTGAGTTCATGTTCCATAACTTGCTGACTCAGCAAGGTTATGTCGTGATGGATATGGATTATCGTGGTTCAAAAGGCTACGGCAGAGATTGGCGTACAGCCGTTTATCGTAATATGGGACACCCAGAAGTCGAAGACTTAAAAGATGGTGTGAACTGGATGGCTAAAAATGCCAATGTTGACGCTGCTAAAGTTGGCACATATGGCGGATCGTACGGTGGCTTCTTGACCTTTATGGCGTTGTTTAATGAACCTGAGTTATTCCAAGCGGGCGCGGCTTTACGCCCTGTAACTGATTGGGCTCATTATAATGCTCCTTATACTTCTAATATTTTAAATACGCCTGATGTGGATCCGATTGCTTACGAACGAAGCTCACCGATAGAGCACGCTCAAGGATTAGAGAAGCCATTATTAATTATGAGTGGTGTGTTGGATGATAATGTCTTCTTCCAAGACAGTGTACGTCTAGTACAGCGTTTAATTGAGCTGGAAAAGCCGATGTTTGAAACGGCTATTTACCCTGTAGAACCACATGGGTTTAGACAGCCATCAAGTTGGTTGGACGAATATCGTCGTATATACAAATTGTTCGAGCAAGAGCTTAAATAATAGTTCAACTTAATTGATTAGCAAGGCTCCCTAATGGGAGCCTTTTTTATTAGTAAGACAGCTTTAATCGCTCAATTGTTACAAAATGAGGCCGATATCATTTATCATCACTCATAATTCGAAAAATCAGAAGGTTTAAGCACAGTGGCAGTGTCGGTAGCGGGCGGAGTAAGGCCCGGTAAAGTAATTGAAGTGGAACGTCGATTATATAAACAACTGATCGTTGGGAAAGAAAAACTAACCCAGCAGTTTGATGATCGTGATAAACAATTAGAAGATGATGCTAATAAGTTGGAAGTTGAGCGCCAAGCCATTAAAGCCCGCATGGAAGAACAAGCTAAAGCTCAGCAGATACTGGCACGGATTTCCCAACAATTGTCTAAAACTGTCAATAATTCGCTTGAGCATCAGATTAACTCACCACAACAAATGCTTGAACAATCAGGCATTGAAGAGTCTCAAGTGTTGTTATTGGACTTATTGCTGAATAAAGACCCTGATTTACGCCGCATACGTCCACTCGTGGAGAATATATCTTGGCTATATACTGACTTAGTTAACTTAATTAATAGTCCAGCCTCAAGCCACAGACGACCACAACGCTCTGAAGTTAAAGTCACTGATATAAAATTGGTATTGAACTACATTGGCATTGAAAACCTACAAGCTGTGATCCCATACTTTTGCCTGCGCAATTGGTTACCAAGTGGCAATGCTAATCTTATTTGGATTACGCGGAAATTATGGCGCTACAGCATGATGAGTGCGATTGCTGCTAAGGCTTTAGCTGTGCTACATGGAAAAAATGTAGCATTGGTTTACAGTGCTTCTTTGATGAAGCAGCTCGGTAGTGCGACGATTCTTAACTCCGCCGCGAGACAATTTGAGACGACATGGGGAACTTGGCTTAGGGAAACCAGTGCTAAAGGCGATAAGACGCTTTATGATGCTGTAATGGCCTCTGAATTCCCGTCAATGGATGTATTTGAGAAAGTGATGTCATATGGTGAGCAGCTTAATTGGCAAATACTGGATTTATTAGAGTTTGAAAATAGTAAATTAACAAAACTACTTAAAGAGCTCGATTTTAATTACCACTTTAGTGAGTTCTCGGCAGAGAGCGCAATTGTTGCAAAGGCCAGCTGTTATGCCAAAGTGCTTTTATTGGAGGAGTCTCGCCTAATTGATCCTCAAGAAAAGCGTATTATGTTCGATTATTATGAGTTTACCGAGCAAGAACTCATCAGACTGAAAGCGCAAAACTACCGCAAACTGGATCTTGTTTAATCGGCCTTATTTCGTATAAAGACTTGCTATTCGCCTGTGTATTTATTCATTTATGGTGAATAGCTAAGTAATTTTCATTCAAATAACTTTTTTTATGACTATTTATGCTCAAATTAAGCAGTATAAACACTTTGTATGCGCCTTTTTGTCATTCTTTATGCATTAATCATTTCGGTAATGAATAGTTAACAGCTAAAAACTGGTATTTTGATCACATTTTAGCTAATAATGTCCTTCAAGTAATACAAGCAACCGCTACAACACTAAACCAAAACCAATATAGATAGCGGACTAGAGTGATGTTTAGTCACTTATAAACCTAAAGGAACGAAAAGCAATGAGCGTTGAAATGAACTTAACACGTGCCCAATTTGATCAAGTTATGGTGCCTAATTATGCGCCTGCAGCTGTAATCCCAGTTCGCGGTGAAGGTAGCCGAGTTTGGGACCAAGAAGGTAATGAGTTTATTGATTTTGCTGGTGGTATTGCAGTGAACTGTTTAGGTCATTGTCACCCAGCATTGGTTGGCGCCCTCAAAGAACAAGGTGAAAAACTGTGGCACCTATCTAACGTAATGACGAATGAGCCTGCACTTGAACTAGCGACTAAGCTTGTCAATGCAACATTCGCAGAACGTGTTTATTTTGCTAACTCTGGTGCAGAAGCAAACGAAGCAGCCCTAAAATTGGCTCGTCGTTACGCACTTGAAAATCACGGTCCACAAAAAGATCAAATCATTGCATTTGATAAAGCTTTCCATGGCCGTACTTTCTTCACTGTGACCGTGGGTGGGCAAGCAGCTTACTCTGATGGCTTTGGCCCTAAGCCACAAAGCGTTACGCACGTACCATTTAATGACATCGCCGCATTAGAAGCGGTTATCTCAGATAACACATGTGCCATTATGCTTGAGCCATTACAAGGCGAGGGCGGGATCATCAATGGTGACCCAGAATTCTTAAAAGCAGTTCGTGCTCTAGCTGATAAGCATGATGCTTTAGTTATTTTCGATGAAGTACAAACTGGTGTAGGTCGTACAGGTGAGTTATTTGCTTACATGGGGACTGATATCGTACCTGACATTTTAACCAGTGCTAAAGCATTAGGTGGTGGTTTCCCAATTGCAGCAATGCTAACCACTGCAAAAATTGCAGCACATCTTAAAATTGGTACTCATGGTTCAACATACGGCGGTAACCCTTTAGCGTGTGCTATCGGTAATGCTGTCATGGACGTGGTTAACACACCTGAAGTATTAAATGGCGTTAAGCACCGTGAGCAATTGTTCCGTGACGGTTTAGCAGCAATTAACGCTAAATATAACGTATTCTCTGAAGTTCGTGGCCAAGGTATGTTACTTGGAGCCGTGTTAAACGAAGAGTATGCTGGTCGCAGTCGTGATTTCCTTGTTGCGTCTGTTGCTGAAGGTCTAATGAGCCTGATTGCAGGTGCTAACGTAGTGCGTTTTGCGCCGTCTCTTGTTATCCCTGAAGCTGATATTGCTGAAGGCTTAGCGCGTTTTGAACGTGCAGTAGCTAAAGTAGTAGCAGGTTAATCTATCTATTGGCGCAGCGTTAAGCTGCGCTTTTTAGTTTGGATTGCCAATGAAATGAAGTGAGTGTTGCTCATGTCATTTTTTATTTGGTTATTTCAAGGAGAGTTTGATGCTAATCATTCGACCAATTCGCGCCAGTGATTACGATGCTCTATACAAAGTAGCTGTTGAATCAGGCCACGGGTTTACCTCCCTACCTGTGAACGAAGAGCTATTAAGATCGAAAATCGCTCGTGCAGAAGCCTCTTTTGCCAAGCAAGTTGAAAAGCCTTTTGATGAAGGTTATTTGATGGTGCTTGAAGATCTTAAAACCAATGAAGTTGTCGGTACCTGTGGTATTGAAGCTGCCGTTGGAATGGAAGATGCGTTTTATCATTACCGCTTAGGTACTGAAGTGTACCATTCAAAGCAAATATCAGTGCGTAATGAAGTTGAAACACTCACCTTATGCCATGACTACACAGGCGCAGCAGAGTTATGTACGTTATTTCTCAATAAAGCTTACCGTCGTGGTTATAACGGTCGTATGCTATCTCGTTCGCGCTTTTTATTCCTTGCTCAACATGAGCAACGTTTTGGTAGCACAGTGATTGCTGAGATGCGTGGTGTAAGTGATGAGAAAGGCGACTCACCTTTTTATGAGTGGTTGCAAGACCATTTCTTAGGTATCGACTTTGTTGAAGCTGATTATTTATCAGGTTTGGGCAAAAAAGCCTTTATGGCTGAAATGATGCCAAGAAGCCCAATTCATGTGTGCTTATTACCTAAAAAAGCGCAAAAAGTGATTGGTGAAGTTCATCGTAATACTAAGCCCGCACTCAAACTACTGCAGGCTGAAGGGTTTAAATTTAGAAATTACGTCGATATTTTTGATGGCGGCCCGACAGTTGAATGTGCTTTATCTGATATCCGCTCTGTTCAACAAAGCCGTGAGCTGACCGTCAAAATTGGCAAAATGCCACATGCAGATCATCAATACATCGTCGCTAATACATTATTAGCGGATTATCGTGCGACTTCTGCACGAGTCTTAGTCTCTGATAAACATGACAATGTCACGCTTAGCCCTGAGTTGGCAGAAGCATTAAAAGTGGCAGCAGGCGATAATATTCGCGTACTAGAACTTTAGGACACAAACAAATGACACAATTTATTAAAGGCCAATGGTCTCATGGTGAAGGCCATGATGTGACTTCTGTAAACCCTGCAAATGGCGAGGTGATTTGGAGCGGTAAAACAGCGACAGCGGCCCAAGTTAATACAGCAATCGATGCTGCAAGAGCCGCACAGTTTGATTGGTTCATGTTAGGTTATGATGCTCGCTTAGCGATTGTTGAAGCGTATCGAAGTGAACTTGAAGCGCACAAAGCTGAATTGGCTGAAGTGATTGCTCAAGAGACAGGTAAGCCGCAGTGGGAAACAGCAACTGAAGTCGGTGCAATGATTGGTAAAATTGGTTTGTCTGCTGCAGCCCATGATAAGCGTACAGGTACAGAAACCAATGATATTCCGGCAGGGCGTGCTGTTCTTCGTCATAAGCCACATGGAGTTGTTGCTGTATTTGGTCCTTATAACTTCCCAGGCCATTTACCTAATGGTCATATCGTTCCTGCATTGCTTGCAGGTAATACCGTGGTATTTAAGCCTTCAGAGTTAACGCCAAAAGTGGCTGAAGAAATGCTTAAATTATGGGAAAAAGCAGGTTTACCACAAGGTGTGATTAATCTTGTTCAAGGTGAGCTTGAAACAGGTAAAGCATTAGCATCGCACCCTCAAATTGATGGTTTATTCTTTACAGGTAGTTCTCGTACTGGCCATTTATTGCATCAGCAATATGCAGGTCATCCAGGTAAAATTCTTGCTCTTGAAATGGGGGGGAATAACCCACTCATTATCAAGGATGTGAATGACACTAAAGCAGCCGTGCACGATATTATTCAATCTGCTTATATCTCATCAGGTCAGCGTTGTACCTGTGCCCGTCGTTTATACGTGCAAGAAGGTGCAGCGGGTGATGCATTGATTGAGCAGCTAATTAGCGCCATTAAGCAAATTAAAGTGGGTAGCTGGAATGCTCAACCACAACCATTTATGGGCTCAATGATTTCAGAAGGCGCAGCAAAAGGTATGGTTGCAGCCCAAGCGGAACTACAAGCCTTAGGTGGTCAGTCTTTAATTGAATTAACACATGTTGAATCTGGTACTGGTCTTGTTACACCTGGTCTGATTGATGTTACTGCCATTGCCGAACTGCCTGATGAAGAATATTTTGGCCCACTGTTACAGCTTGTAAGATACCAAGATTTTGACCAAGCGATTGATATGGCGAATAACACACGTTATGGCCTGTCTGCAGGTATTTTGGCTGACAGCCGTGAAGATTATGACTACTTCTTAGCACGTATTCGTGCCGGTATTGTTAACTGGAACAAGCAAATTACAGGTGCATCAGGATCGGCTCCATTCGGTGGCGTAGGTGCTTCTGGTAACCATAGAGCAAGCGCATTTTATGCTGCTGACTATTGTGCTTATCCTGTTGCTTCTGTTGAAGCTGACAGTGTGAGTTTACCTGCTAATTTAAGTCCAGGACTATCAATCTAGTATTGGGTGACGCTGACTTAAGGCAATGACTTTCGGTCATTGCCTTTTTTAAAGAAGGATTTTTTTATGCACACTGACGTAAATGCATTATTTGCTGCTCTTTGGCAAGATTACATTAACATGACCCCATCAGCAGACAGCATTCACCAATTGCTAAGCAAGGGTGAGCCGATCATTAATGATCATATTGCGCTGCGCACGTTTAACATTGCTAAAGTTAATTTGTCTGTACTGGCTGCACATTTTGAGTCAATTGGTTATGTAGCTTGTGGTGACTATAATTTTGAGCAGAAAAAATTAGTTGCTAAGCACTTTGAACATCCAGATCCTAATCAGCCAAAAGTGTTTATCTCTGAACTATTAGTTGAAGAGTTTAGCGAAGCTGCACAAACTATTATTCATGGTTTAATTGATCAAGTTGATGTTGCAGATACTAAAGCAGATAACTTCTTATATTCAGGCCGTCATTGGCAAGTCGATTTGGCCAGCTATAACACCTTACTAGCAGAAAGTGAGTATGCTGCTTGGGTGGCTGCGATTGGCTACCGTGCAAACCATTTCACTGTGTCAATTAACGCATTACCTGAGTTTGAAAAAATTGAAGCCGTTAATGAAGCGCTTAAAGGTGCTGGCTTTACATTAAATACATCGGGTGGCGAAGTGAAAGGCTCGCCAGAAGTGTTACTTGAGCAATCTTCAACAATGGCTGACCGCATGGTGGTTGACTTTGCTGATGGTGAACTTGAAATTCCAACCTGTTTTTATGAGTTTGCACGCCGTTACCCAATGGCAGATGGCAACTTATATACAGGCTTTGTGGCGGCATCTGCAGATAAGATATTTGAAAGCACTAACGCTGCTGGGTAAGTCATCGACATACCAACACGTGTAATAAAAAGCCCTGGTAGTGCACTATCAGGGCTTTTTTGTAATTTAACTTTGTATTGAAAGGGCTAGAAAAGCGATTCGGCTAATACAATAAGGTTAACTTAGCGTTTTGACTTTGGGGTTATCAAACACAATCGTGACACAAAGGCCGCCAAAGCGCGCTGAGCGACTAAATGATAAAGAGTAACCATACTGCTCTATAATCTCTTTTACGATAGACAGGCCAAGCCCATGACCCATTACGCCCTCATCTAACCGTTTCCCTCTGTTAGTTAGCTGGGTTAATTGGCTATCATTGACACCCGGACCATCATCTTCGATGTATAGCGTGAGCACTTGATTAATCGATTTTATTGTTAAACTAATATTTGATTCTGCCCATTTATAGGCGTTATCGAGTAAGTTACCAAATAATTCCATTCCATCTTCTCGATGGATAGGCAGTCGAGCGATATCTGCTTCAACCTGAATGTCGCAGGTAATACTCTTTTGATGATGAACCTTATCTAACGTTGAAGTTAACGCTTCAAAGTCTCGCGGAATGACCATCTGAGCCGCTGGCAACATATCACCAGTAATTCTGGCTGCAGTGAGCTTTCGCTCAATCATATTGCGGATTTGGTCTAACTGCTGCTGCATCGCTTCGGCTGCTTCAGGGTTAGACAGACCAAGCACTTCTACCTGTTGTTGCATCACGGCTAATGGGGTTTTTAATCCATGACTCAAATTACCGAGGTTATTTCGGCTACGTTCAATTTGATTGGCAGTGTAATCAAGCAGTTCATTGTAAGTTTCAGCGAGCGGCTTAATTTCAACGGGTATTTGATTAAGCTCAAGTGCATTAATTTCACCTTGGCGTAATTTAGCTAAGGAATCTTGGATATATTTAACCGGCTTAAATGATTGGCGTAAGATAATAAAAATACCAAAAATCATCGCTAATAACATAGCGATATTGATGGCCAATTTAGTGCCAAATACTTCACTGAAGACCCGTCTACCAATACTTAAATCTTGTGCCACAGTTAACGTGGCCACTTTATCACCGCTAGTTGAGCCAATGCCTATAGATAATAACTGCATGTCATTATTTTTGGGGCCTTTGGCTTGCCACACCCGGGTTTGATTTTGCGCTAACAGTTCAATATCAAGCTGAACATCCCACAAAGAGCGTGAGCGGATCACTTGGTTGTCAGAGTTGAATTGAAAGTAGCGACCTGAGTATGCGGGTTTGTAAAAGCTGGATAATTCATTCTGATCTATGATGATTTCGCCAGAGTTGATGTGACTGGCTAGAATGATGTGCTCTAAATCTTCTTCAAGACGATTGATGATGGAGTCGTGAAAAGCTTGTCGCAGCATGGACTCAAACAAAATGAGCCCAATAACTGTTGCAATAATAATGAGTCCGCTAAGCCAAAGACTTAGCTTACTGCGGATTGAAATCATTCTACGATGCCGTGAAAGATATATCCTTGGCCACGACGAGTTTCAATAGCTGTTTTACCGAGTTTTTTGCGTAAATGGGTCACGTAAACTTCGACCACATTAGACTCTTTTTCATCATCAAACTGGTAAAGTTTGTCGGTCAGTTGGGCTTTGGACAACAACTTTTTAGGCGACATCAGGAATATTTTTAATAGTCTAAATTCCATTGCCGTTAGCTCATAATGATTTTCACCGATGTGGACTCTTTGCTCAGCTTCATCAAGTGTAATGCCGCCATAGCTTAATTGTTTTGACGCGGTATTGAGTCGGCCATGGGCACGATGGATAAGTGCTTGCACACGTGCTAATAGCTCTTGCGCATGGAAAGGTTTTGCGAGGTAATCGTCAGCACCTGCATTGAAGCCTTCTACTTTCTCATGCCACTGACTACGTGCTGTCAGCATTATTACTGGTGTGTCGATGC
The DNA here is from genome assembly GCF_041468985.1 of Shewanella sp. 10N.286.52.A9. Lineage (NCBI taxonomy): Bacteria > Pseudomonadati > Pseudomonadota > Gammaproteobacteria > Alteromonadales > Shewanellaceae > Shewanella > Shewanella sp. 10N.286.52.A9. The sequence goes on from NZ_JBFRJQ010000005.1 coordinate 27,101, forward strand.
CTTTTTCTCGCCAAGATTCCACTAGCGTTAGGCCATTACCATCGGGTAAGCCAATGTCTAAAATGACACAGTCGTATTGTGTTTCTTTTATTAGGTAATCAGCTTCAACAGCTTTGTCGGTAACATCGGTGACATAGCCAGCTTGTTTTAGTTGTTTTTCAAGCTCAGCAACTAAAAGGGTATTATCTTCAACGAGTAGCAGTTTCATTTATTTGGCATTCACTTGGTAGTTGGTCCATTGACTCTGGCATCCCATTTGTTGCATCGAGAAATAAATGGATGACATGCCCTTTTTTTAACTTTAATTGCAAATCATAACGCCATTTATCATCCTCTTGATAGAGGCTGGCATCAATTAATTCACCATCACAGTATTGTGCAAGTAAAGTAAGGGAATAATCAAGTGATTGAATGCTACCTGATGTGACCAAGCGCTGAACTTCGTCATGTTGAAGCTCATTTTTAATTGCGTGAGCGGGTAGGGAACTGAGAGTAGTTACAATAACGCTGATAAGTAGCACAGATAGCTGCCTCATCGGAAAGACTCCCATAAAAAAAGTGATAATTAGATTTACTAATTATCACTTTAATTAATCACCCTTAAATCAAGCTGAAGCTTAACTTAACGTGTTCCGTAAACCACTATAGTTTTACCGTGAGCCTGAATAAGGTTTTGTTCTTCAAGCATTTTTAAGATACGGCCAACAGTTTCACGTGAACAACCAACAATCTGACCAATCTCTTGACGAGTGATCTTGATTTGCATGCCGTCTGGGTGAGTCATTGCATCTGGCTGTTTAGCAAGATGTAATAAAGTCTGTGCAATGCGTCCTGCAACGTCTAAGAAGGCTAAGTCACCCACTTTTTGGCTAGTGCTTTGTAAGCGGTAAGCCATTTGAGCGGTCAACTTCATTAGAATCTCAGGGTTAACCTGAATTAACTGCTTGAATTTCTTGTAAGAAATTTCAGCAATTTCACAAGGTTGTTTTGCACGAACCCAAGCAGTACGTTCTGCTTGCTCTTCGAATAAACCTAATTCACCAATGAAGTCACCTTGATTAAGGTAAGAAAGGATCATTTCTTTTCCTTCTTCATCTTTAATCAATACTGCGACTGAACCTTTCACGATGTAGTAAAGCGTATCAGATTCTTCACCTGCGTGAATCAAGGTGCTTTTCGCTGGGTATTTATGGATGTGACAGTGTGAAAGAAACCACTCCAAAGTTGGATCAGGTTTAGGCTTGCCAATCAGAGCCATGTGTATTTCCTCGATTGATAAAATGAAAGTAAGGACTAGCTAATAAAGTAATTGTACTTGACTTATGTTTACAAAACTTTGATGAAGATCGAGTTTAACATTATGAAAAATGCTGCCAGTACACTATTTAACTTATTAAATTTAAAATTTATTTTTGCTACATTAGCTAACGATGTTCATCTAATTTAGTGCGGCTTAAATTATTTATCAAGTCATCTAAGCTGTTTTATTGATAAAGTTATCCTGTTTTTTGTTCCTATGTTTGAGTCATTTACAATATTTTGCACTTAGAATTCACTTTCCATTGTTGTAAAAACCGCAATTGATAGTTATTGTTAATTCGATTATCAAAGTGAAATCGATGTCGTAGAGGTTGAAGTGAAATATTCTCAGAAGCTAGTCAATCTAGGTTTAGCATGTTCGTTATTGTTCAGTGGCGCTGCTGTATTACCTGCCCATGCTTTTTCTATACCTGCTTCGCTTGAATCACAAGCTGCTAGCAAGTTGGTACATATTCAATTACGTGCTGCAGACGGAAATGCAGATGCGCAGTTCTTACTGGGCCTGATGAGCTTGGCTGGGCGATTTGTTGATCAAGATACCAGCCAAGGCCTTTATTGGGTTGAGCAAGCTGCATTACAAGATCATATTAAAGCACAACAGACGATTGCAGATTTATCCTTTGAAGGAAACTTATTACCCCGTGACTTGGCTGTTGCTGAAAAGTGGTACCAAGTCCTTGCAGAGCAAGGTGATTCGCGAGCACATTTTCGTCTAGGCTTTATTTACTCTGCTGGTGGCGATGGTGTTGAGCGTAATTGCGGCAGAGCATTAGAGCAATTTACCCAAGTAGGCGATGCTGTAGCACTGGGAAATGTGGCTTGGATTTTAGCAACGTGCCCTGAAGAGCAATACCGAGACGGTTCACGTGCTGTGGAGCTGTCGTTACAATTACTTGAAAATAACTCTGATGATCCCACTAACTTAGATAATCTCGCTGCGGCATATGCTGAGTTAGGCGAATTTGAACTTGCTGTGGATACACAGCAAAAAGCCATTGAAGCATTAGAGAAAAATCCAACGGTGGCCCAAAGTGATGAATTTATTATGCGTTTAGAGCAATATCGTCAAAAACAAGCCTATCGTGAAATTATCCCACTGATGAATTAAATTAAGCAGCACGAGTTCGAAAGCGATTGATTATCAGTGAGGGCATAGGCACAACACTCCAACTCTCTTTCAGAACATGATGAATTAAACGACCTAAGGGTCGTTTTTTTGTATCTGGTGCTAATTAGGTGCCACTCCAAATATGTACTTAGCGATTTTCCTCTGCTTTGAATCATTATTATCTATGATTAAGGCTGCACTTGTTTTATCTAAACTGGTTTTGATTGTCCTGCACGAAATCGTTAAGGAGTTGGAATGCCAAGTAATATGAAGCTTTATCAACTCACCGTTATTTTCAGTGTGCTGTTTTCGCTTATGGGGTTTTCTTACAATGTATGGCGGATGGAAATAACAGAGAATAATAGTAATGTCAGAACGGCTTGTTTTGAGATGCTATTAGAACTTGCTGAAGTTCAACAGTTAGTATACGCAGCACATTATGACAATAACCTAGAACAAGGAAATCCACGTGTAGGCTGGGTTAAGGTTGGACTTATTGCTGATTTAAGTAGCCTAACCAATCAAGCGGTTGCGAAGGAGTCTGTCGAATTAACTCAAGTTTGGTCAACTCAGTGGCATTCAATGCACGATGATGAACAAGCAGCCAGTCAAATTGTAGAGCAGGTAGATAATGTCCGTGAAGAAATTAAACGCTTATTAGCATCATTAGATTAGGTTTCGTGTAAATTTAGTATAGTCGAGCATGAAGAGGGTTTGCTGATATGCCCAAGTGCGCTAACAGATAAAGATGGGGGAATTAACACCCATGAGCACATCAACTATCGTTCTTTCGCCTGAAATCCCGATAGCCAGAATGATAAGGGCTATGGCTTAAATCAAGCTTAACAGCAACAACTTATTTACTCATTTCAATATTAGACTTTACCATTGAAACAGAGAGTACTATTCATTCTCGGCTGTCTTCTTGTTCATTAAGTCTTTAATTAACGGGGTTAAAATCAGCTCCATAGCTAATGACATTTTGCCACCTGGCACGACTAAAGTATTCACTCGTGACATAAATGCCCCTTCAATCATGCTTAGGTAATACGGGAAGTCGACATTATTTATATCGCGAAAACGAATAACGACAAAGCTTTCGTCTAAGCTTGGGATATCTTTTGCGCTGAACGGATTAGAGGTGTCTACCGTGGGTACCCGTTGAAAGTTAATATGCGTACGAGAAAACTGCGGCGTCATATGTTTAATGTAATCGTCCATGCTGCGGACAATAGACCCCATGACTTTTTCACGGCTATGACCTCGATCAGAGGTGTCTCGAATGATCTTTTGAATCCACTCGAGATTGACGATAGGCACCATGCCAATCAATAAGTCCACATGTTTGGCAACATCAGCATCCTCTGTGACAACACCACCATGTAGTCCTTCGTAATAAAGCATGTCGGTGTTTTCTGGTAACGGATGCCATTGGGTAAATGTACCAGGCATTTGATTGAATGGGACAGCTTCATCAAACGTGTGAAGGTAACTACGTGTTTGTCCTTGACCTGTTTCAGCATAACTTTGAAAGCACTCTTCAAGTTTGACGAAATTATTGGCTTCTGGCCCAAAGTAACTGATATTACGATTTTCAGCTTGAGACTTGCGGATCAATACTTCCATTTCTGCACGGGTGAAATTATGAAAGCTATCACCTTCAATAAAAGCAGCATTAATGCCCAATTGACGAAAGATGTGGGTAAATGCAGTCGTGGTCGTGGTTGTGCCAGCGCCTGAAGAGCCTGTAACAGCAATAATGGGATGTTTTGTGGACATTTATCCTACCTAGATCAAACGTGAAAATTAGTTAAAGTTCTGAGACAGTTTACGTGTTGTCGATCTGCTCATCGTTAACACTTTCATGATTAAACTCGAAGAAAAACAGACTCTATTTATACGGGCAGAAACCTTTTAGGTCAATATTATACCAATCAAAATGAATATCTAAGCAGTCGCTAATGTATAGATTTTGAGCCACTGTTATGATTTATCTAAGGTTTAAATTGCAAAGGCATACTGAGCATGGCGAAGTTTAATCAAAGTCCGCCGTAGGGTAAATAATCTGATCTTTATGTCTTATAGCGATTGACTCATCATCCTCGCTGTACTCGACTTTTAATTCACCTTGTTTCAGTGACTGTTTGCATTTTTCAATGGCCAACTGAATTTGGTCATCATCTAATTGACCAAATGAACCATCCTCTACCTGAGTGAATAAATACTCTTTTATAAGGTTGTTGAGCGTATCTGGTGGTAACTGTTGTAAGGCTTCAAAAGGGATTAGCATAGGGTTAACTCGTCATAAAAGAGATGATTCTGGATTCTAAATAGTACTTAGGTTTCCAGGGTGTGCCGCCACAAATAAAACCGACGTGACCACCGTGATGATGAAGCTCGTATTCTACATGCTTTGATAATTCATCCTCAGAAGGGATCACTGCATCAGTCATAAAGGGGTCGTCTTTAGCGTGAATAATCAATGTGGGCTTTTGAACATGCTGCAAAAATGGCTTACCGCTAGCACGTTGATAATAGTCAAATACATCATTAAAGCCATGCAGAGGCGCAGTGACTTTGTCATCAAATAAATGAAATGTGGTTAATTTATCAATCTCATTAGCAGTCACAGGCATGGAACTCGTTAAGTGTTGTTGAGTGAGTTTTTCCTGCATTTTTTGTTGTAACTGCTTGATTAAATGTTGCTGGTAAACTGTTGAAAATCCACTTTCTAGTTTTTTAGCACAAGCTGCTAAACATAAAGGCGCAGAAACAATAACTGTTTTGTCTAATTGGCTTTGATGACCATGCTCACCTTGATATTTAGCTAATACATTTCCACCCAAACTGTATCCTACTGCTAATAATGGTGAATCAGGGTAATGACGTTTTAATTGGGATAGTGTGAAGTGAATATCTTGAGTATCACCGCTGTGATAGCTCCTAGCTAAACGGTTTGGCATACCTGAGCAGCTGCGATGGTGATGCACAACAGCACACAATTGATGATCATTGGCCGTTTGCAACATTCTGCGGACATAATGTGAGTCACTACTGCCTTCTAAACCATGCAAAATAACTAAAATCGGCTTGCCATTAACCGGTGTCGCTAACCAGTCTAAATCAATAAAATCGCCATCAGGTAACTCTTGTCTTTGACGTTTTAACTCTGGTTTGTCCACTTTGGTGAATACAGGTAAAATCGTTTGAATATGGGAGCTTACGGCCCACCAAGGTGGCATAAAACGCTTTTTCATAGGGTTATTTTATATACAGTGGTTTGTTAATATTCAAACGTGTGTTTAAATGTTGATTGAGTTCACTTTAGCATAGTTGCTTTTAAGGCAACAGATTTGGCGCGTTTCAATCAAGCCAAGAGCTTTTGAAAATGCGAGTGCACAACTCAGTAGGTAGGCAATGTCAATAAAGGGATGATAATGAAAAGAAGAACCTTTTTAACTGGAGCATTTACTGGTACCGCGGCACTGGCATTAGGCGTGAGCTTGTATACACCAGAAGTGAGTGATAGCCCTGACGACACACACCGTTTGCTATTTAGTGTGCTTATCCCTGTATTTATGGACGGAGCATTGCCAGAAGTGGCTAACTATCGTGAGGCATTTTTAAATCGAACCATTAATGCGATTAACCAAACGATTAGCGTGCTACCCACTGAGCAACAACAAGAATTATCTCAGTTATTATCAATGCTTGAGTCTCGCTTTGGCTTGCTGATTTTAACCAGTAGCATCACGCCGCTAATGTTAAGAACCCCGGCTGAGTTAAACGATATGTTAGAACAGTGGCGCCACCACTTTTTAGATATGATGCAGATAGCTTACATAGGGCTGCGCGAATTGATTGTATCGAGCTACTACGCCTGTCCCGAACACTGGGGGCGATTACATTATGCAAAACCCACCTTTCTTGATGCATAACCTATTTGATTGCAACAACAATAACAACAGATCCTGGAGTATCAAATGGCAGCAAATATTGTCGATCCAATCATCACTGGACTAAATGAAGGCTGGCAGCATATTGATGCCAACTTACTGACAGAAGACCAACATTTTGAAGCTGATGTTGTGATTGTTGGTACTGGTGCTGGTGGCGGAACCGCGGCTGAAATTCTTACCGAAGCCGGTTTAAAGGTGATCATGATTGAAGCGGGGCCGCTTAAATCTTCACAAGATTTTGATATGGAAGAGCGCACTGCTTACCCCAACTTATATCAACAAGCAGCAGCGATGAAAACCTCTGATAAAGGTATTGGTATTTTTCAGGGACGCAGTGTTGGCGGCTCAACCACGGTTAACTGGACGACTTCAATTCGAACTCCTGAAAATGCATTGGCTTTTTGGGAGCAAGAAAAATCTGTCAAAGGACTTTCATCTCAAAGCTTATTGCCTTGGTTTGAAAAGATGGAAGCAAGACTGAATATCAGTGAATGGCAATTCCAGCCCAACTTGAATAACGCTGCATTAAAAGAGGGCTGTGAAAAACTTGGATGGGAATACACTGTCATTAAACGCAATGTTAAAGGCTGCTGGAATACAGGTTATTGCGGCATGGGGTGTCCAGTCAATGCAAAGCAGTCGATGTTGGTTACAACCATTCCCAGTGCGCTAGCTCATGGTGCAACCTTGATTTCAAATGCTAAGGTTGTTGATTTAGCACATAAAGCGGATAAAGTTGACAGTCTCACTGCCCACTCTTCCAACCGCGGCAGTAAGCTCACCTTTAGTGCAAGACATTATATTTTAAGTGCTGGCGCGATACATACGCCGACAATTTTGATGCGGGCAAAGACTCCAGATCCTCATCAATTACTGGGTAAAACCTTTCTACACCCGACCTTATTATCGGGAAGTATTTTTGACAAACAAATTGATGGCCACAGTGGTGCGCCTCAGTCTATTTATTCTGATGAATTTGTATGGCGCGACGGTGCAGCAGGCGAAATGGGCTATAAATTGGAAGTGCCGCCGATTCATCCTGTGTTAATCGCATCTAAAACTATCGGCTACGGGCGAAGTCATGCAGAGTTAATGACCCACTTTAATAATTTACAGGTAATGATAGCGCTTGTAAGAGATGGCTATTCTGCAGATAGTGTTGGTGGACAAGTTAGGTTAACAGATTCAGGCTTTGCATTAGATTACCCGCTTGAAAAACCATTTTGGGACACCGCAAGACGTGCTTTTGCGACTATGGCAGAATTGCAGTTTGCTGCGGGCGCACAAAAAGTGTTGCCAATAAATGATGGCGTAGGGATGCAATTAAGCTGGAAACAAGCTAAAGAGACCATTGCGACTATGGACATAGGTTTATTAAAAACCATTGTGGCATCTGCTCATGTCATGGGAGGCTGCGCAATGGGAGAAGATAAAAGCATCTCAATGATTAACAGTGAAGGCCAGTCTCATTATTTCGAAAACTTATCAGTTATGGACGGCTCAATGTTCCCAACTAGCTTAGGCGCAAACCCTCAGCTATCGATTTATGGCATTGTTGCAAGAAATGCTACTTTATTGGCCGAACGATTGAAGCCGACAACGCCTAGTGTATAAATGAGCTATTTCATGTGAATAAAAACCGATGCCATTGCGTCGGTTTTTTTATATCAAAACAATGAGTTAATTCGATGCTTTTAACGTAGGTTATCAAACCATTTTTATCTAGCTAAAAAAGTACGTATATGGAATTGCATATATGCGTTTATCCATATATATTGTCGGCATATTATTTGATTTAACTGTGCGGCTTTTATCATCCATTTCTAGGATATGAGCCAAGTGGTGAGAGAGTGCTTATGCAACCCAATGTCTTTTTTAAATGCCTAGCTGATGAAACTCGCCTACGCAGTTTACTCCTTATTTCTGTTAATCATGGACTGTGTGTGTGTGAGTTAATGGCCGCGTTAAATGATAGCCAGCCGAAGATTTCTCGCCATCTCGCTCAGCTACGAAAAGAAGAACTGCTTGTTGATAGACGCCAAGGTAAATGGGTTTATTACCGAGTAAATCCTCAACTACCGCAATGGATACAAACTATGATTGCTCAAACTGCTGAGTCTAATAGTGAATTTATTGCCAATGATGTAAAACGATTGGCCGAGATGCCTAATCGACCTAATGAAATGTGCTGCTAACGTTGCTTAACGCACATGCAGCGCAATGATGAATACACTGGGCTGTAAAACCAACACGACAAATTACGATGAATGAATTAAGAAGGTGACTTATGACAATTAAAGTAGGAATTAACGGTTTTGGCCGTATGGGACGTTTATCTTTTCGTGCTGCGTTTGATTGGGAAGATGTTGAGTTTATCCAGATTAACGATCCTGCTGGTAATGCTGCGACGTTAGCGCATCTGGTTAACTTTGATTCTGTCCATGGTCGCTGGGAACATGAAGCTATCGCCAATGATAATGTTATTGAGGTTAATGGTCATAAAATCACTTGTACAGCGAATAAAGCGATTGCAGATACCGATTGGTCTAAATGTGATGTGGTGATTGAAGCATCAGGTGTGATGAAGACCAAAGCAAAATTACAAGCTTATTTAGATCAAGGTGTAAAACGTGTTGTGGTTACTGCTCCAGTAAAAGAAGACGGTGTGTTAAATGTCGTTATGGGCGTAAACCACCAAGATTACGATAAAGCTATTCACCCGATTGTTACCGCTGCATCATGTACTACAAACTGTTTAGCACCAGTGGTTAAAGTGATTCATGAATCACTTGGGATTGTGCATGGTTCAATGACAACGATTCATGACATTACAAACACCCAAACAATCCTTGATGCACCCCATAAAGATTTACGTCGTGCAAGAGCGTGTGGCATGAGCCTTATTCCAACAACAACGGGATCGGCTACGGCAATCACTCATATTTTCCCTGAATTAAAAGGGCGCTTAAATGGTCACGCTATTCGTGTGCCATTAGCCAATGCTTCAATTACAGATTGTGTGTTTGAAGTGAGCCAAAATACCACGGAAGCGGAAGTTAACGCATTATTGAGTGAGGCTGCAGCAGGCCCTCTAGCGGGGGTGCTGGGTTATGAAACAAGACCACTTGTGTCTATTGATTATAAAACTGATCCTCGTTCAGCAGTTATTGATGCTCCATCGACCATGGTGGTAAATGGTACTCAAGTAAAATTATACGTGTGGTACGACAATGAATGGGGCTATGCAAACCGCACCGCAGAGTTAATGCGTTTAGTGGGTTTACAAGATAAAGCTAACTCCTAGTCAATTTGGGAGCGGATAGAGTAAACAGGGTTATTCCGATGTCTTTTATGACTAAATTGGCAAATTTGCCTAGTGAAATAAAACAATACTTAATTGTGACCGGCAACTATTGGGCGTTTACATTAACTGATGGCGCCTTGCGGATGCTGGTGGTGCTGCACTTTCATGGGCTAGGGTATAGCCCGATTGAAATTGCGATGTTGTTTTTGTTTTATGAAATTTTTGGTGTTGTGACTAACCTAGTGGGTGGCTGGTTAGGTGCGAGGGTAGGATTAAATCGCACCATGAATATCGGCCTTGGTATGCAAGTGATTGCATTATCAATGCTACTCGTTCCTAATGAATGGTTAACTGTCGTCTGGGTGATGGCAGCGCAAGCTCTATCTGGTATTGCAAAAGACCTGAATAAAATGAGTGCTAAAAGTGCCATTAAAACACTCGTACCAGCTGGAGCGGAAAGTAAGCTTTATCAGTGGGTCGCCATTTTAACTGGTTCTAAAAATGCCTTAAAAGGAGTCGGATTCTTTTTAGGTGGTGCATTATTGAGTCTATTTGGTTTCCAAGTTGCTATTTTGATTATGGCGCTGGCATTGTTGTTGGTATGGATCTTCAGTGTTGTTAGTTTAAAAAGTGAAATGGGTAAGGCCACAGCTAAGCCGAAATTTACTGAGATTTTTTCTAAAAGTAGCACGATAAACTACCTTTCTGCCGCAAGATTATTCTTGTTCTCTGCTAGAGATGTTTGGTTTGTCGTAGCCTTGCCAGTGTATTTAGCCAGTCAGTTTAATTGGGATCATTGGTATGTAGGAGGGTTTTTAGCGACATGGGTTATCGGTTATGGCGCTGTGCAATCTTTTGCTCCTTACTTTACTGGTAAAAAGCAAGGCAAGGTGCCGGATGGTAAAAGCGCATTTGTTTGGGCTGGGATATTAGCTGTAATTCCTGGATTGATTGCTTTGGCTTTGGTGTCAGACTGGCATAGCCAAGCAGTATTGATCGGTGGTTTATTGATTTTTGGCGGCTTGTTTGCGGTTAATTCGTCGATGCATAGCTATTTAATTGTCAGCTATGCAGATCAAGACGGCGTGTCACTCGATGTTGGTTTTTATTACATGGCAAATGCCATGGGTAGACTGATAGGCACATTGTTGTCTGGTTGGGTGTTTCAGCAATACGGTTTAGAAGCGTGTCTGTGGATTTCAAGTGGATTTATTGCATTGGCTGCAGTGATTTCATTGAAGCTACCACAACATCAACCTATGACACAAAAAACCTAATCGTTAAGAAGGTAAAGCTAAGAATTTAGGCTAGATATCTTTAATAAACATTTTGCTGGTTATTGAGAAGCGATAACCAGCAAAATGATGTTAAGCAGATTGCAGACCGGTAAAGTAGTCAGCATCAATACCAAATAAACACAAATAATTGTCCGTGTTATAGGTGTCATTGTCATTGTTAACAACCACGCTAACACCTTCTGCTTCAAACTGATTCAGCTTTTTAAGCAACATTTGCTGGGTTTTTCTCTCCATCATGAGCTCGATATCCAACATCTGTTGATACTCCCCCGGTTGCAAATAGGTTTTTGCTAGGCGGCGTAATTTACGATAAGGCGAAACCACTTTGGTATCCCAATCTTCAATAGTTGCAGCTAAGCTTTCCCATTGAGCGAGCGCTAAAGGGTGCTGCTGTTGGTCGAGATATTGAGCGAGTAAAAGGAGATTAATATTGACCTGATAATCGTCTTGCACGCTAATATAGCTTAAACGATGAGTGGCGTAACGGTTATCACAATCACGCCAAAGTAACGAATTAAACTGTTGCACTGGCTATTTCTCCTTAAATATTAGCGTCCATCAATAGGGCTTGTTCCTGTTTACTCTAGCCCTGTTGTAAATTGGTACTCCATTGCTTGAATGACGTTATGTGATTCAAGTGGGGGCTGACAGTGTTAACCCCCCAATAATACTGATAACTTAATTAGCTAAGCGTAAATTCTTGTTCAATAACTTCGATTTGCTCTTGTAGCTCTAGCCAAGTCATTTCACTTTCATCCATCGCTTGAGTCAGTTCTGTTCGTTCATTGAGCACTTTCGTCATTTTAGCTTTATTTTCAGCTTCATACAGTGAACCATCTGCCAATTCTGTTTCAAGCTCACTTAAACGACTGGTTATTTTTTGCTGTTGAGTTTCAAGTTTGATTTGTTGCTTACGTAAAGGCGATACCTTTTGTCTCAACTCTGCTTCTAACCTTTTTTGCAGCTTTTTATCGACTGCTGGCTTTACATTATTATCATCTGAAACCGGTTGTGCAGCTTTTGCTGCATCAAGTAGCCATTGATGATAGTCGTCTAAGTCGCCTTGGAATGGTTTAACAGCGCCTTGGTCTACAAGGTAATAATCGCTACAGCTTAACCGTAAAAGATGTCGATCATGTGACACGATGACCATGGCACCTTCAAAAGTTTGCAAGGCCATTGTCAGCGCATGGCGCATTTCTAAATCAAGGTGGTTGGTGGGTTCATCTAATAGCAAAACGTTTGGTTTTTGCCAAACTAATAGCGCTAATACCAGGCGGGCTTTTTCACCACCTGAAAATGGTCCGACAGCAGACAAAGCCATATCACCATTAAAGCCAAATCCACCTAAGAAGTTGCGTAATTCAAGCTCTTTGGCATTTGGCGCTAATCGCACCATATGTTGCAATGGGCTATCATCCAAACTTAAAAATTCGATTTGATGCTGAGCAAAGTAACCAATATTTAGCCCTGGGTTAGGCTGATATTTACCTGTTTTCGGCGCTAATTCTCCAGTAAGCAGCTTAATTAAGGTCGACTTACCTGCACCATTGCGCCCAAGTAGGCCAATACGAGCCCCAGGCACAAGGTTGAGCTTTACTTCACTTAGAATTGTTTTATCACCGTAACCAATAGAAACATTTTCCATGGTCACTAGCGGATTTGGCAGGGCGTCTGGCTCACGAAACGCCATATGAAATTGGCTGTCAACTTGAGAAGGCAACAGGTTAGCCATTTTTTCTAAGGCTTTTAAGCGGCTTTGAGCTTGTTTGGCTTTGCTGGCTTTATACCTGAAACGATCAACAAAAGATTGCATGTGGGCACGTTCTTTTTGTTGACGTTCAAATGCGGCTTGTTGCTGTGACAAGCGTTCAGCACGAATACGTTCAAAGGCACTGTAATTACCTTTGTAATAGTTAAGCTTTGCATGCTCAACGTGAACAATTTCATCCACAATACCATCAATAAAGTCACGGTCATGACTGATAAGGATCAGTGTGCCTTGATATGCTTTAATCCAACCTTCAAGCCAATACATGGTATCTAAATCTAAGTGGTTGGTAGGTTCATCGAGAAGTAAAAGATCAGAGCGACATAATAAAGCCTGTGCTAAGTTAAGTCGCATACGCCAGCCACCTGAGAAACTTTTTACTGGGCTACTTTGTTCTGTTTCACTAAAACCTAAGCCCGCTAATAATGCCCCCGCTCGTGATCGGATTGCATAGCCACCAATGGCGTCGATTTTGCCATGGATAAGCGCAATGTTATGACCATCATTATCTTCTTGTGCTTGATTGAGTTGAGCCTCAAGTTGTCTAAACTCAACGTCACCATCAAGCACGTATTCTAATGCTGAGACTTCTAATGCAGGCGTTTCTTGCGCTACAGTCGCAATTTGCCAGCCTGCTGGAAGGCTAAAATCACCTTTATCGAGTTGTAAGTTACCTAAAATCAAGGCCAACAATGAAGACTTACCGGTTCCGTTTGCGCCTACTAGGCCAACTTTATGACCAGGGTAAACGGTGAGATCGGCGTCATCGAGTAAGGTTTTTGTTCCACGGATGAGCTGGGCTTGACTGATGTTAATCATGAATAGCAACTTGATTGGTGATAAGACAAAAAGTGCAGGGATAATAGCGTAATTGATAGTTTTTTAATACCAGAGCGAGACTGGATTAGTACAACTATGGCAAAATAATGATATTGAATTGATAAATGTGTAGATGAAAAATAATAAAATTATGACAAAAATTAAGAAACGCTTTGTAGCTGGGGCTAAATGCCCTAAATGTCATGCGCAAGATAGCATTCAGTTATTTAAAGAAAATGGGATTGAAACTGTAGAATGCACAGATTGTGATTATCGTGAGCAACAAACTGAGGCGAAAGTTGCCAAAAAGGCCACAGGTGATGTGATAGGGGTCTTTAAACCTGATTAAGTTTTCAAGATGACAATGCTTAAATGTGAGAAAAGTAAAGGCTAACGGTCTAAGAGTTCGTTAGCCTTCTTCTTTGGCTAGAGCGCCATCATTGGCGCTTTCAGCAAGAATTTTGTTTTTGTGTTCGATGAGCACGATGATGACATGACGGTTATTTTTCATTAACTCATCAAAGCGATGATTAATTTCACCTAAATCTTCCACATAATCTGGATCATCTTTTTCTTTTTTATGCCAGTAACGATTTCTATCTAGCTTTTGTATTTCGCTTGCACGTAAAATTTCAAAATAGCTATTTTCTTGTTTAAGGCGATACACCTCACTATCGAGCAACTGGATCAGTTTCTCTTTTGAGATGGTTTCTTTTTTCAATAGTGCTTTTAACGGATCTTCTTTTAATACGATTTTGTCAGAATCGACTTCGGTTGTGATACCTAATTCATATTCAATTTTATGCTGACGAAATTCTTTCGGACAGACCGTTTGGCTGAAGGCAATTTTGTTGTCCTTCATACACTTATATATTGTATTTGCAGAGGCAAACGTCGGCCCCATAAATAATACAATCATCAATGTTAGTAGTAGTCTAATTGGCATGCGGCCACATATCCTTTTGATAAACAAATATCCTTTTAACACCTTTTGTTAAAAAATATATCCGTTGCTTACCGCTAGTTGGCCAATATCCATTGGCTCTAGAAGTTTGTAAATCATTATAGTCGGTTGTAACAATAATGTAGGTATACTTTTTTACTATGGCCTAATTTTAACGAGAAAACCAGTTTTTTGACAGTAGATTTTTTATTGGCACTGAAGAACTTTGCTTTAAATATGTAAGACTTAGTGAAAAATCAGCTAAGTCTTACAGGGCAAGTGGTGAATAGATTAACGTTGGAAAGTGAGGTTATCGATTAATCGTGTGTTGCCAAGGTAGGCGGCAGCTAAGATAACAAGGTGTTTATCATCTGCAGTCGCAATGGCTAAATTGGCAGCATTTCTTATTGAAAAGTAATCTATTTTAAAGCCTGCTTGGATCAACATGTCAGCGGCTACTGCCTCGCTTTCAGCGATTGTTTTACCATCCATAACATGTTGCGCAGCTGCATCCATGGTCCGTTTAATAGTGGCAGCTTGATGTTTTTGCTCTGTCGTTAGATAGCCATTTCGCGAGCTCATCGCTAAACCTGAGGCTTCACGTATTGTGTCAATGCCTACAATTTCAATCGGTAATGATAAATCTTCAGCCATAGCAGTGATGACCATTAACTGTTGGTAATCTTTACGGCCAAAAACGGCGATATCAGCTTGAACAATATTAAATAACTTACAAACGATAGTAGCGACACCACGGAAGTGACCTGGTCGACTTGCACCGCAAAACTCATCACCAATATGAGGGACTTCTACGAAGGTTTGTTGCGCTAACCCTTTAGGGTAAATAATGTCTGGTGTGGGGGTGAACAAGAGTTCCGCGCCAGCGGCTACCAATGCTTCACTATCTGCTTGTAACGTTCTTGGATAGGCATCTAGATCTTCGTTTTGACCAAATTGCATAGGATTAACAAAGATTGATACGACAACATGATCCGCACGTTTTAGTGCTTCAGTTACTAAGGTAATGTGACCTTTATGAAGGTTGCCCATCGTTGGCACAAAGGCAACGGTATCGCCTTGCATGTGCCACTGTTTTACTTGCGCTCTAATTTCAGCAATGTTCGCTGTGGTAATCATTGATATTGACCTATAAACGATTAAAGAGTGCGTTATTAATTAAACGCATGTTCGTCAGCTGGGAATGTACCATTAGCCACTTCTTCAATGTAGGCTCTTACTGCTGCTCGAATTTCACCAGTTTGTTGTAAGTAATTTTTAGAGAACTTAGGGATGTAACCGCTAGAGATCCCAAGTACATCATGCATAACAAGGATCTGACCATCAGTATCACGTCCTGCTCCAATCCCAATGACAGGAATCGTTAGCGCATCAGTGATACGTTTTGCTAGCGCACTAGGGATGCATTCAACAACCAATAACTGAGCGCCAGCAGCTTGAAGTGCTAATGCATCATCGACCATTTGTTGGGCTTTGTCTTCTTCACGGCCTTGAATCTTAAAGCCACCAAATACGTGTACTGATTGAGGCGTTAAGCCTAAGTGTGCACAGACTGGAATACCGCGCTCAGTCAGCATTTTCACACTTTCTAGTAGCCATTCACCGCCTTCAAGTTTGACCATGGTTGCCCCTGCTTGCATTAGGGTGCTGGCATTGGTCATGGTTTGTTCTGGCGTGGCATAACTCATAAACGGCATATCAGCGATCAGTAACGCTCGCTTGCAACCTCGATTAACACTGGCTGTGTGATACGCAATATCATTGACTGTAACAGGTAGAGTGTCGTTGTGACCTTGAAGTACCATCCCTAATGAGTCGCCAACCAACAAAACGTCGATGCCTTCATTATCAAATGCGCCGGCAAAGCTCGCATCGTATGCGGTGAGTGCGGTAAATTTCTTACCTTCTTGTTTGAATTTGATAAGGGTTGAGCTAGTGACTTTTGACATAATAAACTCTTAAAAGTTATTCATATTCAAGTTATCGATTTGCGGTGCGTATTGCTAAGTGCTGATTAAAGTTGGACTAATTCAGCCCGCATTTCACTGGTAATTAAGTGTGTTAATTCAGTATTACAAGGCAGTATTAATTGCGGATTAATGTCTGCCAATGGAATGAGTACAAAACTGCGCTGTTTCATGCCGTAGTGGGGGACGGTGAGCCTTGGTGTGTCAATGCACTCTTGCCCATAAAGCAACAAGTCAAGATCCAATGTACGAGGCCCCCAGCGGACTTCTCTGACTCTGCCCTGGGTATTTTCAATATGTTGTAAGGCCTCAAGTAAGGCCATGGGAGTCAAGTTCGTGTTAAAGCTTGCTACCCCATTGACATAATCTGGCTGTTCTACATCACCCATAGGCACAGAGCGATATAGCGGCGAGATGGTCACCGCATTATTTTCTGCAATGGTTCTTAACGCCAGTACCGCATCTTCAAGTTGTTGTACTGGGTCATTAAGGTTTGCGCCTAACGCCACATAGACTGTGGTGCTCATGATTAACCTTTGTTAGTCGGTTTTACTTCAGATGAACCTGAGTTATCTGATTTAGGCTTTGGGCGACGACGTTTGCGCTGATGGGCGTTTCTGTTGCGGCTAGGGCCTTTTTTATTACTGCTTTTAGCAATGTCAGAGCGCTCTGTTTCATCTGCTTCAACAAATGATTTCCACCATGTCGCAATTTTCCCGATATTGCCACCTTCAGCTTCACCACGTAACAGCAGTAAGTCATATGCAGCGCGGAACTTAGGGTGCTCAAGCAGTTTAAAGGCACGAGTGCCTTGGCTTCGCTCAAGACGCAGTTGTAATTGCCAAATATCTTTAGCGGGAGTGCTAAATCGACGTGGGATACTGATAGTGCGGCATTGCTGCTCCATCACATCACCCATCGCGGCGACGTGCGCATCGTAATGGCTTAAACCACTTTCTAGGGCAATATCATCAGCACGTTGTTTTAATGGATACCATAATAACGCTGCATAGAAAAACGCTGGAGTAACAGGTTTGTCTTGGCTAACACGTAAATCGGTATTCGTCATTACAGCATTAAGCATTTTGGCTGTATTGCCGTTTGGCTGCTCTTTTATCAGTGCTGAAATTTGCGGGAATAATGGCTGAAATAAACCGAAATCACGCATCATGTCGTAGTTAGCTTTTGCTTTTCCAGCAAAGAATAACTTGAGTACTTCTTCGTACATTCTTGCGGCTGGGATATCTTTTAATAATGGCGCTAATGCGTTAATGGGCTCAGCCGTTTTGGGCTCGATACTCATATCGAGTTTTGTCGCAAAACGAACCGCGCGTAGCATTCTGACAGGGTCTTCACGATAACGGGTTTCAGGATCGCCTATCAAACGTATGGTACGGTCATCAAGATCGCGAATACCGCCGCCATAGCTGTGAATAGAGTAATCGCTGATGTCGTAATAAAGTGCATTGATGGTAAAGTCACGACGCTCTGCGTCTTCATCAATTTCGCCATAGACGTTATCACGCAATAAACGGCCTTCAGCATTCGATTTCGAAATCTTATCATCAGTTTCACCGTGATGACCACGAAACGTTGCCACTTCAATGACGTCACGGCCAAACACAATATGCGCTAATCTAAATCGACGACCAACGAGTCGGCTATTACGGAATAATTTTTTGATCTCTTCAGGGGTCGCATTAGTCACGACATCGAAATCTTTTGGTTCCATACCTAATAAAATATCGCGAACACCACCGCCAACTAAGTAAGCTTTATAGCCAGACTTGCTGAGTCGATAAAGTACTTTAAGTGCATTTTCACTGATTTGACGTCGAGAGATTGTATGGGCATCTCTGGTGACAATGTCCAAGCGAAGACCGTCATCTTGAACTTCTGGTTCATTGACAGGAGTGGATTTATTGTCTTCAAACAGTTGTCTGCAGAATTGACTAATACGGCGAAAAATAATACACCTCGAACGATACGATTAATGGTTAGAATTAAATGGTTAAAAATCTGGCGGCTATGATATACCAATTGTAAGCTAATGAGTATATCACTGCGCTATCAGAATCTCAGATACTTGAGGAATATCGGCTATCTTAAATTGTTCGATAGCTTGTTTTAGCATGATATCGACATTATCGGTATCAACCTCTGCTTGACCTAAAAACCTCAAGGCGGCGTTAATACTGGCCTGAGGGTGTTTTACATCGATAGCATTCGCATAATTCTGTTTTGATAATTTAAAGCCAGGCTTGGTACAAGCAAGGGGTAAATGCAACCAGCTTGGTGAAGTAAAACCAAGAATATTATTCATACTCAATTGTCTGCAACTGGTTTCTAGCAAATCAGAACCACGAACAATTTCAGTGATTCCTTGAAAAGCATCATCGATGACTACAGCAAGTTGATAGGCAAATAAGCCATCGCTTCGCTTAATAATGAAGTCTTCACCAGCAAAATCATCACCTACGCTAACGTCTCCCATCACAACATCGTGAAATTGACTCACTTTTGCATGATTGCGAATACGAATCGCACCTTGGGTTAACCTAGGTGATAGTGAGCCACAACGACTGTCATAAGTGCCACCCATTAACCCAATTTGTTTACGAGTACATTGGCAATAGTATGCTTGGTCATTGCTAAGCAATTCATTAATATGCCGTTGATAAACTTCGCTACGATCACGTTGAAATAACGCTGTTTGATCCCATTGTAAGCCATAAGCTTCAAGTGTTCTGAGTATGTCATCACTCGCACCGGCAACTTCTCTTGGGGGATCAATGTCTTCGATTCTGACTAACCATTGGCCCTGCTGATGTTTTGCTCTTAAAAAACTGCCCAGTGCAGCGATAAGTGAGCCAAAATGTAAAGGGCCAGAAGGGGAAGGGGCAAAGCGGCCAATGTAATCTGGTGAGTTCACGACAAAACCCTTAATTGAAAGCGAAATATTGAACACATTAAGTTAGCAAAATCATTATCAGAAAGGGTATTGAGCCTTTCTTATTGTTGCCCATTATTATTGCTATATATGTTTAGAAGGGCGTTCAGTACAAACTGATTTTGGCGTGGAAGTCGATAAAAAATACCAAAACAAAGGGCGAGAATAATCTCGCCCTACGATCTGATAAGCTGAATATACAGTTCTCAGTGGTTGCTGTATTAGCCAGCCATTTGCTTTTCTTTGATCTCTGCAAGTGTTTTACAGTCGATACATTGATCAGCAGTTGGACGAGCTTCAAGACGGCGAATACCGATTTCAACGCCACAAGAATCACAGAAGCCGAAATCATCTTCTTCAATTTTTTGCAGTGTTTTTTCAATTTTCTTAATCAGTTTACGTTCTCTGTCACGAGCACGTAATTCTAAACTAAACTCTTCTTCTTGGGCTGCGCGATCAACTGGATCTGGGAAGTTTGCAGCTTCGTCTTGCATATGGTTCAACGTGCGATCAACTTCTTCACGTAACTGGTTACGCCAAGCTTCTAAAATCATTTTAAAATGACCACGTTGCTCTTCACCCATATACTCCTCACCAGCTTTTTCCTGGTAAGGTTCTACACCTGCGATAGCGAGTACGCCGAGTTTTTTGGTGCCTTCAGGCATAACGCATCTCCTGTAATAATTAGCGATTTATGTGCGTCGTAAAATTTATGGCCGCTATCTATAGCAGAAACTCTATAGCGTGGCAAACTATTTGATTAGTATTTTTTTCATTTTTGAACTAAACAATAACTTTGCATGAACGGGTAATGATACTTGAGGTTGCTGAGATTTCAGTTTGATAAGCTAAAACTTCAACGCCGCTATTGACCGCTTGTTTAAGTAATAATGCATATTGTGGATCGATATGCTCTGCCGCTTGAACGAGATTAATGCCTGAATGCTGAACGACAAACAATAACACTGCTCTATGACCTAGACTAACCATATGCATTAGCTCACGCAAATGCTTTTGCCCCCTAGCTGTGACAGAATCAGGAAAATACCCTACTGTTTGCTCTAATAATGTACAACTTTTCACTTCTACATAGCACAGCGGCTGTGTGTCATCACTTAGTAAAATATCTATTCGGCTATTTTCGTCACCGTATTTTACTTCTCGTTTAATGTTGGCGTAACCCGAAAGCTCAGTGATTACACCTGATTTAATCGCCTCTTCGGCTAAGGCATTAGCACGTCCTGTGTTAATACCGATTAAGTGCTGCTCTGGCGTAGCGCTGATTTCCCAAGTATGTGGGTACTTACGCTTAGGGTTGTCAGATGTAGAAAACCAAACGGTTTCACCTGGGAATAAACAGTTTTTCATTGAGCCAGTATTTGGGCAATGAATGGTAATCTCACTACCATCTTCTAGTTTTACATCAGCTAAAAAGCGTTTATAGCGTTTGAGTAACGTTCCTTTTTGTAAAGGTGGGGTAAAGTCCATAAGAAAGTGTGCTCCAGGCAATAAAGGGCTGATTGGGAGTGCTGAGTGATTTGGAGTGAATGCATACTGGCATCATCACTTTCACTTTATTTAGGCAAAGGTTATATCATGGGCTTGTATGACTTCAACTACTATTCATGGGCGCATAAGTAAGAGCGAATGCTAGGGTGGTTTTACTGTGAGTGGCTATTTTTAGCAGTACATTCTTATTAACAATTAATATTAATTTTTGTGCTGGTTTTAGTCTCGTTTCATTACCGATTTACAGTACACTTAGCCCATTGGAAACAAACGTTACAATGTAAGAACAGCACAACAACGATTAAAAAACTAAACAGCACTAAAAAAGAACAGCACAAGCAGAATAATAAGGACAAAATAATGCAAATAATGACCGTTGCCCTAACACAAGATGCGCCACAAAGCCTTTGGGGCAAAGCAAGTGTGACTTATCAAGGTAATCAAGCGTTAATTCATTTAACTGATTCAGATGTACTTCGCCAGGTACAAATGGCGGCTCGAAAAATTCGCGCTCAAGGTGTTACAAGTGTCCAGCTTGAAGGTGAATTATGGAATATTGACTCTCAGTGGGCTTTCTCTCAAGGTTTTACAACGGCAAGAGGCGAGTTTGAAGTACGTTGGTGTGGCGATGAAGCGACTCAAACCACATTAACCCATCGTTTCGAAGCAGCTAGCTTTGCGCGTATGTTAGTCAATGAGACACCAGAAGAGCTGTCACCAGTGGTACTCGCCAATCATGCTGCTAATTGGTTAAAAGCGATTGGTGGCGACAATGTCAGCTACGAAATTGTTGAAGGCCAAGAACTACTTGAAAAGCAGTGGATTGGTTTACATGCTGTTGGGCGTGGCAGTGAGCGTCCACCTGCAATGTTAGTGTTAGATTTTAATCCGCTTGGTGATGATGCACCTGTTTCGACAGCGTTAGTCGGAAAAGGCATCACATTTGATTCTGGTGGCTACAGTATTAAGCCTTCTGTTGGCATGTTAGACATGAAGTGTGACATGGGCGGTGCTGCAACTGTCACTGCGGCACTGGGCTTGGCAATGAAAGCCGGTTTAAATAAACGCGTTAAGTTGTTCTTATGTTGTGCGGAAAACCTAATTAGTGGCCATGCTTATAAATTGGGCGATATTCTGACTTACAAAAATGGCGTCACTGTAGAAGTCGTTAATACTGATGCAGAAGGTCGTCTTGTTTTAGCGGATGGTTTGCAAGCTGCATCAGACACTGGGGCTGAATTGATCATTGATGCTGCTACGCTAACTGGCGCTGCTGTGATGGCAGTGGGTGATAATTATAATGCGATATTCTCGCCACAAACTGAAACCTTACAACGTGTGCAACAAAAAGCTGCTGACGTTTCTGAAAATGTTTGGCCATTACCGTTAAATGAATGGCACAAAGATATGTGTCCTTCTCCTTTTGCTGACACAGCTAACAGTCGTGCTATGAAAGGTGGTGGAGCAGGTGGTGCATCTAATGCCGCAGGCTTCTTGTGGCGCTTTGTCACGCCGGGAATGAATTGGTTACACATGGATTTAGCCGCGGCTTACTCATCTTCTGATTCAGCGTTATGGAGCGCAGGCGCGACAGGGCATGGTGTACTTACTATTGCCGCTTTACTAGAAGAGTAAATTCGATAGTGTCGTATTGACGCTAATAAGATAAAAAAGCCGCAATATTGCGGCTTTTTTATTGGGCTTTCATCAAAAGTGAACCACTGGAACAGCAATTGAACTTATGGCGTAAGAGGCCAGTGCTGAATCGGTAGATACTTAACCCCACCAGGCAAATTGAGGGATTCAAATAACGTCAGTTGTGTTGCTGTGACGGTAATCGGTGCCTTTAATAAGAATGGAAAACTTGTTTGCTCACTTGGTAAGGTGCAATGTCTAAATAAGCTTACATGGGGTCGGTAGTCGTGTTGACTTTGCATAAGGCCTAATTCTTTTGCCATATTCTGTAATTGGTTAGCTATGTAAGATAGCTTATCAACAGCCATCCCCTCTGCACAAATCAGCTTAGCTTGTGGCCAATGAGCAATATGGGGCATTGATACGGTAAAAGCATGAAAGGTTTCTGCTTCAATTAAGCGGCTAAGTGCAACCCTATCAGCCAAGCTTGTATTTCCTAAAAAAGCGGCAGTGATATGAAAGTTCTCTTTTGCTACGGTTTTAGCTTTCTGAGCGACTAACGGCTTTATGAAGGTTTGCTGTGCCTTTAATTCATTGGCGATTGAATCACCAACCGAAAAACCGACAAAAGTGCGTTTGTTAACACTTTTAGACATTAGTCCATCCTTATAAATATCTTGAATCAAATTGTATCGCTTGCGGGTCGCTAATGGGGTAATTTAGTTACTAAATACAATTAATTTAATGTAAAAAGTTGTCGTTTTTAATCTAAGATTAATGCAAGCAGCACAAAATCCATTGAATTTATCGAACATGAGGTTGGATAAATCTTAGCAATAATGAGAGCTACATTGCCAAATATTAATGAGTCGCATAATGGTTGATAGCGAATTTAAATCGGTATGGGTCAGTGAACAATCATCTGAATTAAGTCGCTTTTTATCATCAGAAAAAGTCACAGAAGAAGTTGAGCGATTAACGCAGAAACTAGACTGTGACGGCGTAGTGATCGTACTGTCTCAAATATCAGAACACATCACCAGTGACTGTGTTGTGCAAGCCAATGCTTTAAAAGTGTATGACTCTGATGCGCAAACAGCAGAGTTACTCGGCTTATCACTCGCTTCTTATCCTGACTTATGTGAGCAACTCTTATTGAATAACCATAGTGGGTTATTTCCTCATTGTGACCAAACTGAACATGATGATTTACATTTTTCAGCGCCGTTAGTGGATGGACTCAATCAATTTTGTCACTCTTTAGCTAAGCCGATAAGACTATTGATTAATCATGTGGCGCAAATCGGTCATACTCGGCTGTGTCTCATCCCTTATCAACACCAAGCTAATTGGTCGGTATATGCTACTGGTGGAGATGATTGCCAGTTTTATCTCACTAATGAATTTGCGCTAAAGCTTTGCTCACATGCAGAGCTCACTCGAGTATCAGAATTACTGCAAAATAAAGAAATACAATACCTTGAGTTATTCCAACAATTACCTGTAGCGTGTGCGCTGATTGGTACTGACAATAATGTCAGTAATCAAAATCATGTCGCCAGTCAAAGCCTGCCTTTTACCATAGGTAAAAGTCTATTTTCTGTGATTAATTCAGATGATCATTTATTGCTTGAGGATTGTTTACACATCGTTAGAGAAGGCGCACTACACCAATCTTGGTGTGAACTGCCCTTGATCGTTTCAGGTGTTAAGCACTGGTATAAAATGAGTTTTTGTCGTGCTCTTGATATTGAGCATCGACTACTCATGATGGTTGAAGATATTTCTGAGCGATATCGTTTAGCAGATGAACTGTCATTTCAATCAAATTATGACCCACTAACAGGCTTACCTAATCGGGTGCAGTTTGAGGCGATGCTCGAAGAAACCATAAATGAGAAAGATAGGTTACCTGCTTGTGTTGCGTTTTTAGATCTGGACCAATTCCAAGTCATTAACGATGTCAGTGGACATCAAGCGGGTGATGAATTGCTTTGTCAGGTATCCAAGCGCTTGAGTCTTCTGCTTCGTACTGGGGATATTGTGGCCCGTTTAGGCGGCGATGAGTTTGGTATTTTAATGTATCACGCCGATAAAGCCTCTGCAGAGCAAGTGGCTAGCCGGATTTGTCAGCAACTCTCAGAGCATGAATTCATATGGGGGGAGATCACTCATAACGTCAGTATGAGTATGGGCATGTCCGAGCTTAACTCCCGCTCAGAAGACATTTATAGCGTCATGAGTCAAGCTGATGCCGCTTGTCGGATTGCGAAAGAAGATGGCCGAAATCGCTGGCACTTTTACAGTAAAAATGATCCGCAAATGCACCAGCTTTATAATCAAATGCTAGCGTCTGTGGATATTATCTCGGCATTAGCGCTTAACCAGTTTGAGTTATTTTTCCAATTGATAGAGCCGCTGTCTTCTAAAGATACTGGCATTCATATGGAAATTTTACTGCGGATGGTTCAAGAAGATGGCCGCTATGTTTCTCCTGGAGTATTTTTACCTGCAGCTGAGCGCTATAACCTCGCATCTCGTATCGATCGTTGGGTTATCGACAATTTGTTGAAGTGGGGCTCAAGGCATATGGAGATCTGGGACGACCTTAACATGGTTTCACTGAATTTATCTGCAGTGTCTTTATCAGATAGTAAATTCATGAGCTGGCTTGAAATGCGCTTAATGGTTGAACCTGAATTAGTTGATAAATTATGTTTTGAAATCACTGAAACCGCCGCAGTTAGCCAACTTGAACAAGCCACAGCCTTGATTGATTTGTTAAAACCGCTTGGTTGTAAACTTGCGTTGGATGATTTTGGTTCAGGTTTCTCAAGCTTTGCTTATTTGAAGTGCCTTGATGTAGATTACGTCAAAATTGATGGTCAATTTGTTGTGAATGTATGTGATGATCGCAGTGACAAAGCCATTGTTTCTGCTATTTGCCAGCTAGGTAAAGACATGGATTTTGAAGTGATTGGCGAGTTTGTTGAAAATCAAAACATCGGACTTTTATTGCGTGAATTAGGTGTAGATTATGCTCAAGGTTACGCGATTGGTAAGCCGACACGATTAATGGAACTAGATTCTGGGCTAAGACAACCTTGGCTGATCGACTGAATATAGGCCCAGTGAAGCTGCGAAAACTTATCATATCAACCTTTTCTTTATCATATGGCGAAGACATAACACAATCCTTGTTGAGATAGCATCAACAAGCGATTGTGAGTAAACTGACTTCAGTATTTTCTTGTGTAAGTTATTTTTTTGAGCCAATTACCTATTCAAGCCTTGTTCGAGCCACTGCAACAAGCGCTATCAACACATCGTCAAATTATTCTTGAAGCCCCTACTGGAGCGGGTAAGTCAACGGCATTGCCATTGGCTATGCTCAGTTGGTCAAGTATTAACGGCAAAATATTGATGCTTGAACCAAGGCGAGTCGCCGCTCGGAGTGTGGCACATTTTATTGCTCAATCATTAGGCGAGAAAGTAGGTGATAGCGTTGGTTATCGTGTTCGAGGTGACACTAAGGTTAGTCGTCATACCCGCTTAGAAATAGTCACCGAAGGTATACTCACTCGTATGATCCAGCAAGATCCAGAGCTCAATGGAATTGATGTGATCATATTCGACGAAATTCACGAACGCCACTTACCTACCGACCTTGGTTTAGCACTTACCCTAGAAGTACAAGATTCCTTAAGGGATGACTTAACCCTTATCGCAATGTCGGCGACGTTAGCTGGCTTGCCGCTTCAGCAGCTTATGCCTGAGGCGACACTATTGGTCAGTGAAGGTCGTAGCTTTGATGTTGAACAGGTTTATCGACCTGTGACTCGGCAACAACCATGGCTAGAACACATGGCCAATGTGATTGCAGAATCTGTAAAAACCGACTCATCACATGTGCCGCAGCAATATCAAATGGGCTCTATCCTCGCCTTTTTACCCGGTAAGGGGGAGATCAATAAACTGCAGCGTTTATTAAGTCAAAAGGTTGATACACAGGTATTTCTTCTATGCCCTCTTTACGGTGACCTGACGCCAGCTGAGCAAGATAACGCAATTGCTGGTGCACCGAAGGGCAAACGTAAAATCGTGCTGGCAACCAACGTGGCCGAATCTAGTTTAACTATTGATGGAATAACCATTGTTGTCGATAGTGGCTATAAGCGAGAAGCAAGCTTTAATCCTCGTAGTGGTGTGAGCCGACTATCTCTTAAACGTATTAGCCAAGCTTCTGCTATCCAACGTGCAGGTCGTGCTGGACGACTTGCTCCAGGTTGTTGTGTGCGTTTATGGGCGCAAGAAGAACAAAGCCGTTTATCTAAAGCAGAAGCGCCTGAAATCAGTGTCAGTGAATTAACCACCATGGCATTAGAATGTGCTTATTGGGGGGAAAGCAATATTGAAAACTTACCACTGCTTACTACGCCGCCCGCAATTCATCAACAAACGGCGTGGCAGTTATTAACGCAACTTGAGCTTGTGGATGCTAATCATAAAATTTCGCCACATGGCAAAGCGGCTTATGAGTTAGGCTGCCATCCTCGGTTAGCACATATGCTATTGCAATCGACTGTATTGGCTAAGACGCAAAAGCAACCGGAGTTAGTGTCGCTGGCGTGTTTATTAGCTGCGGTGTTAGAAGCTCGTGGGCTACCGAAAAAAGGCGTCGATATTAGCCAGTATCTACCACTAGCTACGCAAGGTTTGATGGCGGCACAAGTTAACAAATGGCAAACGTCATTATCAGTTTCCTCAGACATTAAACAACTTGCTCGTGATGCTGCAAGTCGTGATATCAGCACATTACTCGCTTTGGCATATCCAGATAGAATTGCTCAAGCTCGTGGTAAGCAAGGATTTAGGCTTAGTAACGGTACTGGGGTAACGATTGATATTGAAGATAATATGTCGACCCATGAATGGCTTGTTGTGGCCGACTTTCAAGAATCTCAAGGGCGCAATGCTGGGCGGGTATATTTAGCTGCTGCGATAAACCCCGAGCACCTTAAACATGACTTAGGTTTGCTTATATCCGAACATAAAGTTTGTGAATGGGACGAAGCAAAAGGACGGTTTTTTGCTGAAAAGCAGCAGAAAATTGGTGAACTTATTGTGAGTCGCTCGCTTGAGTCTAACGTTGATTCAGATTTAATTGTCCAAGCGCTAATCAACCACATTCAATCTAAAGGGTTAAGTATTCTTAACCTTGATGAGAGGTTTTATCAGTTACAATGCCGAGTAAAACTTGCGCAGTTATATGCACCAGAGTATGACTGGCCATCGTTAGAAAGTGCTGATTTATTAGCGACATTATCTGAATGGTTAGCACCGTATTTAGTCGATGTTAATTCGATTGCTAAATTACAAAAACTGGATATATTGAGCCAAGTTAAAAACTTATTAACTTGGTCTCAGCAGCAAACCTTAAATGAATTACTGCCGACTCATTGGAAAATGGCGACTGGGACATCAGCGCCTATTCATTATCAAATTGACGAAGCGAGTGATAAAGGCTGCGAAGATATCGATCAAGCGTCAGATGAAGTATTAGCAAGTCATTCGGTTCGTGGCCGTGCTTTATTACGGGTAAGGTTGCAAGAGGCATTAGGTTTATCACAAAGTCCATTACTGCTTCATGGTAAGCTGGTGGTTACCATGGAGTTATTATCACCTGCGCAGCGTCCAATAGCGTTGACTGCAGATTTAGCCAGTTTTTGGCAAGGGCCTTATGTTGAAGTAAAGAAAGAAATGCGAGGCCGATACCCTCGTCATTTATGGCCAGATGACCCAGCCAACACGACAGCAACTAAATTTACTAAAAAGAAAACGCCAGGCTTAAAGTAATAGCCAAGGACGAAATAGAATTACGCAAATTATGACTGACAGAATAAAAAAGCCAACGGCAAGAAAAGACTCGTCTAAAAAGGCTCCAGCTAAAAAGGCACCTGCTAAAAAATCATCGCCCAAGAAACCTGGTGTAAAACGAGTTAATCCCAAAAAAAATAGCCGCTCGAAATGGAAAACGCTTTGGTCATTTACGTGGAAACTGGGTTTAATCGGTTTGGTTATCGTTAGCTCTTACGGTATTTATCTCGATCAAATCATTGCCCGAAAATTTGAAGGTCAGAAATGGCATTTACCAGCCCAAGTATTTAGCCGCTCAATGGCGATTTATCCAGGCGCTGCCATTAGCCATCCGCAATTATTGTCAGAGCTTAAATTACTGGGATATCGTAAAGTCGCTAACCCAAGGCAAGTCGGTGAATTTTCTGCATCAAGCAGCAAAATAGAATTATGGCGTCGACCGTTTTTACACCCCGAAGGCGATCAAGTTGCTCAGCGAGTGATGATTTCATTTGATAGCCAAGGTGTGTCATCGGTGCAGCGTATGTCAGACAAACGCCAAATGGCCGTATTTCATTTAGAGCCTGTATTGTTAGATAGAATTTTAGCTTCAGGTGGAGAAGATAGATTATTTGTGCCAACAGAAGAGATGCCGCAAGCCATTGTAGATGCACTGATCCTAGTAGAAGATCGCAGTTTTTATGAACATCATGGCGTTAACCCATTTGCCATAGCTCGTGCTGCTATCGTTAATATTACCGCGGGGCGCACCGTTCAAGGTGGCTCAACCCTAACCCAGCAATTGGCGAAAAACTTCTTCTTAACCAGTGAACGCTCGATTGTACGTAAGATCCGTGAAGCGTTAATGGCGATCATTATTGATTTTCGATACAGCAAAGATGAAATCCTCGAAGCTTATTTAAATGAAGTTTATATGGGGCAGGATAAATCTCGTGGCGTACATGGTATGGGATTAGCTTCGCAGTTTTATTTTGGTCGCCCGATTGCAGAGCTCACTGTTTCACAGCAAGCATTTTTGATCGCAGCAATTAAAGGGCCTTCATATTACAACCCATGGCGCTCACCAGAGCGTGCGCAAAATCGACGTGACTTGGTACTTCGTCTACTGATGGAAGACGACAAGTTAAATGTTGAACAATACAAAGCCGCAGTTGAATCACCTCTAGGCTTGCGTGACTTTAATAAATCGGTACATCAAAAGTTACCAGCCTTTTTTGCCGTGGTTAAAAATGAACTACGCAGTCGATATGGCGATAGTTTATTACAACAGTCAGGTGTGAAGGTCTACACCACGTTAGATCCTATGGCACAAGATGCAGCTGAAAAAGCCGTGGTTTCTACCATGAAAACGCTGGATGAAAGAGCGAAAAATGTGCAAGTGGGCATGGTCGTAACAGATAAGTACACGAATGGGATTGCCGCTATGGTAGGTGACAGAGTACCTAGCTTTGATGGCTTTAATCGTGCTGTTGAAATCCGCAGGCCCATTGGCTCGTTAGTTAAACCCTTTGTGTATGCCACAGCATTACAACAAGGTCACAAATATAACTTGGCATCTCCAGTGGCAGATAAACCGATTACCTTACAAAACGGTCAGGGTAAGACGTGGTCACCACAAAATGTCGACAAAGTGTTCAGAGACGAAGTGCCATTACTAACAGCCTTTAAAAACTCGATGAATGTCCCGACGGTGAACGTCGGGATTGAAATTGGCGTGGATAACGTAGCTAAAACCATGAGTAGTGCAGGCTGGAGTGAGACGATCCCTCGTTATCCTTCAATGCTACTAGGGGCTATTAATGGCTCTCCATATATGGTTGCCCAAGTTTATCAAACCATTGCCAATAACGGTCGTTATCGTCCATTAAGCTCGATTACTGCTGTGTTAGATACGAATAACCAGCCGTTAAAAGTGAGCCGTGAAAGCGCAACACAAGGACTAGAACCCGCGACTGACTTTTTAGTCCAATATGCGATGAATCAGGTGGTAAAAAATGGTACCGCAAAACGATTAGGCCAAGCGTTTCCTAATGTGGATTTAGCGGGCAAAACGGGTACCAGTAACGATAGTCGAGATTCTTGGTTTGCAGGCTTTGATGAACGAAATGTCGCTGCCATTTGGGTGGGGCAAGATGATAATTCAAAAACGGGTTTATATGGCTCAAGTGGTGCCATGGCCGTCTATCAAGCTTTCTTAAAGCAGCGCCCACCTTTAGGCTTACGTATGACGCCCGTTAATGGCGTTACTCAAGGTTACTTTGATAGAAGTACAGGTGTCGCTAAGCAAGCTGACTGCGATAATGTGGTAGCACTACCAGCGAGAGTTGATAGTTATAACCCAGTAGATAATTGCGGTGATGAACGTTCTTGGTGGCAAAAGATTATTAATTAATAACAATTTCAGTACATTAAATAGCCAATATAGATAGTGCTACATCGATTTAACAAAAAGGGCTACTCATTTTGAGTAGCCCTTTTTGTTTGGTTTTAATTTATAGGGTGGAGTTTATATAGTTTATTTTCAGAGGTTTAGTTTAATTTTTGGTGCGTGCGGATAAAGTTTAGCCAAGCGTAAATTAGCAATGATTAAAAAAATATTGCGAATAAGATGAATTATCATTTGCATTTATGTATCATTCAATTGATAAGTCATTAACATTTTGGTTTCACAATTACAGTTTTTGTATCAAGGGAAATTTATGCAACTTAATAAAACAGTATTAGCGACAACTATCGCACTTTCATTAGGCTTACTTACAGCTTGTGGTGGTTCAGATTCTTCTGATAGTCCAGCAACTACAGAACCCACTAATTCTGCACCAACTGATATCTCTCTTTCTGATTCAACTGTTGATGAAAACACTGCTGGCGCGACAGTAGGTACTTTGTCTGCAACTGATAGTGATGCTGGTGACTCTCATACTTTCTCATTGACCAGTGACCAGTTTGTTATTGATGGCACAACACTAAAATTAGCTGACGGTGTTGTTTTAGATGCCGATGCTGCAGAATCAACAGAATTTACTTTAGCCATCACTGCAACGGATGGCGATGGTGCAACGTTTACTAAAGACGTGACTGTAACGGTTAATGACATCATGGATCGCTACGTATTTGACAGTAAGTTAAATGATGGCGAGTCAAGTGTGACCTATACTGGCCAAAATGCTCGTCACATTTTAATTGCTGAATTAAATCAATACATCTCTTCGACATTAGAAGCTGAAATCGACAGCAACGAATTAACAACGAAAGACGAAGTACTGGCTAAGCTGAATTACTTCTACAACCCTGATGAAGATACTCAGTACCCTGATATTGCGATTACCTTTATTGATAACTCAAAAGATGGGCTTATCTCTGAGCTAACAGGATACAAAAACCTTACTGATAAAGTGGCTGGTAATGATGCTACTGGTCAACATGAAGACTGGAATAACGGTGCATTTGCAGGTTGGGGCGCGAAAGGTTCTACAACACCTTCAGCACTTATCGATATGTTATTTGATCGTTTAGCTGATAATGCTGTTGCTAAAATTAACGGTGAAGTACGTCAAGATGTTCGTGGTAATGACATCTCGAAAGTATATATTGATGAAAACGGTGTTGATTTAGCACAATTAATTCAAAAATTCTTATTAATGTCTATTACTTACTCTCAATCAGCAGATGATTACTTTGGTGTTGATACTGAAGGTAAGGGCTTAACGACTGACAACATTAACCCAGCTAAAGATGGTGCTGCTTACACTAACCTTGAGCATCAATTCGATGAAGGTTTTGGCTACTTTGGTGCAGCGCGTAACTACCTTGAATACAGCGATGTAGAAATTGCCGGTAGGGTAACAGAAGATGAAGGTCGTGCGGACTGGAATGGCTCACATGATACCGACGGTGACGGCAAAATTGATTTACGTTCAGAGTACAACTTTGGCCAATCTGTCAATGCAGCAAAGCGTGATTTAGGTACTGCTGATAATGCAATGCCAACGGATTACACCATGCAAGCAATGGAAGCATTTATTGCTGGTCGTAAAATCATCAATGATAACGTGGGCAGTGCTTTAACTGAGGCTCAAATGACTGAGCTTGAAACCTATGCAATGGCGGGTGTGAAAGCATGGGAAAATGCAATCGTTGCGACAGTTATTCATTACATCAATGATGTGTCTGCTGATTTGGCACCACTAGCAACTGGCGGTGACAGTGCTGATTTCAACTACGAAAACCTAGCGAAGCATTACTCAGAAATGAAAGGTTTTGCATTAGGTTTACAGTTCAGTGAATACGCTGTCATCAGTGATGAAGACTTCGAAACTGTTCATGAATTATTCGCAACACAGCCAGAATTAACGGGTGATGTTGATGGATATATCGAAGACTTAACCGAAGCGCGTGATATTTTACAAGCTAGCTATGAGCTTGATGCAGATAACGTTGCTAACTGGTAAATCCTATTGTGATATGACCTCACATTAGTAAAAAGCTTGGTGTTGAAAAACACCGAGCTTTTGTCGTTTTTAGAGTAAGGGAATTTTATGAAACAACCGCATTCATTATCCATGTTATTTCTCGCAATGAGTGCCACTTTTTTAGTGGGTTGTAACGAGAGTACCAGCAGTGAAGCTGGCGCTGATTACGGTAATAACGGAGATACCTCTTCAGATTTTGACCAAGCCGCATTAATTAGCAATATTGTCGATGGTGTTATTACGCCGACCTTCCAGCAGTTTGCAGCTAAAAGTTTAACTCAAGCCAATGATATCGCCGCATTATGTCAAGCAGAAGCTGATTTACAGCAAGGTAGCGTTGACAATGCTGCACTCACTTCAGCAACAGAAACAGCAGCACAAAGCTGGCGCACGACCATGAATCAATGGCAGCGTGTTGAAATGATGCAAATTGGCCCATTATTAAATGATGATGGCGCATTAAGAAACAAGATCTATTCTTGGCCTGTAATGAGTCGCTGTGGGGTTGATTTAGATGTTGTTTCGTTTGAGAACAACGATATCAACGGTACGCCATACGACATCACAACACGTACTCCAGCACGTAAAGGCATGGTGGCATTAGAGTATTTATTATTTAATCCAAGCCTTGAGCATAGCTGCACAGGTAGTGTGACTCCAGAAGGATGGGATAATCGTACCGATGAGTCACGTCGTCTTGCTCGTTGCGAGTTTGCCGCCGAAGTTGCAAAAGATATTAACAACAATGCCAATCAACTTGTTACCGAGTGGTCTGGTGAAAATGGTTATGCTGCAACATTAAAATCAGCGGGAGAGGCTGGAAGTAGTTTTGCTACCGTACATGAAGCGGTTAATAAACTCAGTGATGCATTGTTTTATATCGACAGTGTCACTAAAGATGGCAAGCTTGCTACTCCGCTAGGGTATTTTGCTAATACCTGTGGTACCAGTGTTTGTCCTGAAGATGTTGAATCTCCTCTAGCTGCTCACTCAATTGATAATATCGCCAGTAACTTAATTGCTTTAAAAGCCTTGTATGAAGGCGATCAAGGTATTGGCTTCGATGATTACCTCGTTGATGAAAATGATGCAGCAACAGCAGCATTGATTACCCAAAGTATTGATGCGGCCATTGCCAGTGCGCAAGCCTATGAGCAAAGCTTAGCGGCAACGCTAACGGATAATGAACAACAAGTCGTTGAAACTCACGCAGATGTCAAAGCAGTTACAGATACGTTGAAATCTGATTTTATTAACACCTTAGCTTTAGAATTACCGCAAACATCAGCAGGAGACAATGACTAATGAATCGTTTATTGATGACTAAAAAATTAGCGTTAGTGTTAGCCATTCAATCTTCTTTGCTAAGTTACAGTGCCATAGCTGCCGAAGATGATGAAACAGCAAAAAGCAATGATAGCTACATGGAGCAAATGCAAATCATCGGTCGTGATCAGAGTTTAAATAAAACGACGGGCTCTGCGACATTGATTGATGAGTTGGCACTTGAACAATTTAAATTTGATGATATTAACCGCGTGTTATACAGCGTACCCGGTGTGAATATTCGTGAAGAAGACGGTTATGGTTTACGACCAAACATCGGTTTTCGTGGTGCAACACCTGAACGTAGTAAAAAGATTAATATCATGGAAGATGGGGTACTTATTGGCCCAGCGCCGTATTCTGCTGCATCGGCATATTACTTCCCAATGACGTCTAAAATGACTTCTATTGAAGTGTTTAAAGGTCCCGCAGCCATTAAATATGGCCCTAACACCGTAGCGGGTTCGTTAAACATGGTAACCCGTGCTGTACCGCAAAGCTCTGAAGGCTTAGTTGATGTCTCTGTGGGGAGTGATGGTTTAGCAAAAGCTCATGCTTACTATGGTGACACCATTGATAATTTTGGTTTTTTAATTGAAGGCGTGCACTTGCAGGCTGATGGTTTTAAAGAGCTTGATGGTGGCGGCGATACCGGCTTTGAAAAAAATGACCTGATGGCAAAGCTGCGCTATGACCTTGATGGTGAAACAGTAAATCAAGTATTTGAATTAAAACTTGCCTATGCAAATGAAACCTCAGATGAAACCTACTTAGGCTTAAGTGATGACGATTTTGCGGCTAACCCTAATCGTCGTTATGTGGCTAGCCAACTCGATAATATGGACTGGACTCACACCCAATTTCAATTCAACCACTATGTCACGAATGATCACTTTGAATTAACCACTCGTGTGTATCGAAATGATTTTGAGCGTGCATGGTATAAGGTCAATGGATTTAAAGGCGGCCTAGTTAATCGAAGCTTGCAAGAGATCTTAGCCGACCCAGATAAAGATGAGACAAACCAACGCTTTTATCAAATATTAACAGGGCAACAAGACAGTGTCGCAGAGTATGAGAAAATGACCTTGGGTAACAATGATAGAACCTACTTTACCCAAGGTATCCAGTCTGATTTAAATTGGAATATGGATTTACTCGGTTATAACAATCATTTTGAAGTTGGTGCACGTTTCCATCAAGATCAAATTGAGCGCGATCACACCACTGATGATTATTTTATGCAAAATGCGCAGTTGGTTTCAGATGGTGTGGCGACTAAAGCGTCTACAACCGATCGCGAAAGCACAGATGCTATTTCGATATATCTACAAGACACCATCAGTATCAATGCACTCGATATTACTGCCGGTGTTCGTGGAGAGTTTATTGATGCTGAATATCAAAATCGTGCACCAGGTGCCGAGCAAGATTATTTGAAAAAAGAAACCAGCATCTGGCTGCCAAGTTTAAGTTTATTCTACGCTTTATCTGATGAAGCCGGTTTATTGTTTGGAGTGCATGAAGGTTTCTTACCAACAAGCCCTAAGCAAGACCCTTCTATTGAAACGGAAAGTAGCGTCAACTATGAGCTAGGTGGTCGCTATAATGATGGAAACTTTAACCTAGAGCTTATTGGCTTTTTCAACGACATTAGTAACCTTAAAGAAGGTTGTCAGTTCTCAAGCTGTGGCAGCGATGATGATACTGAGTTCAATGGTGGCGAAGTTGATGTGATTGGTCTTGAGCTAACCTCGGGTTATGACTTTACGTTAACTGATAACTTAGATTTTCCTGTATCAGTGTCATACACCTATACAGAGTCAGAGTTTAAAACGAGTTTTGAATCGGGTTTTGATATGTGGGGCGATATTGAAGCGGGTGATGAGCTTCCTTATTTACCTGAAAACCAAATATCAGTTAACTTAGGTTTAGTAAGTAACCAATGGGACGTAAATATGATAGTACGTTACATTGGTGAAATGCTTGAAGCATCGGGTGACGGTGTGGTGCTATCAGGCAGTAAAACGGAAGCATTAACTGTGGTAGATATGTCAGCGAGTTATAATTTTAATGAGTATGGCTTAGTCTACGTTAAAGCTGATAATGTTTTTGATACACAAGAAATTGTCAGTCGCAGACCTTATGGCGCAAGACCGAGCAAGCCACAACAATTTCAAATTGGTTACCAGTATCGTTTTTAATTAAGATGCGATAACGCATTGCTCACTGTGATGATGTGGATGAGGCTTTATAAGCTTCATTGCAGTGAGCAATAAAGGCTGGCAAATAGAGGTTAGCATGCCTGTAGTAGAGTTTTTTTCGAGTAATATTGGTGAATTGTTGTCATATCCTTTAGATGCAAATAAACGTATCTTTGGGCTTTATATAGTGGGAGCGATACTACTCGCGCTACCAGTATATTGGCGCTTGCATACTGATAAATCGTTAAAAAGCTTTGGCAAATTTTTACTACCCGCTGAAATTTACTTATCCCGCTCCGCAAAACATGACTACCTCTTGTTAGTATGCAACAAGCTGTTAAAAGCGGTGTTGTTTGCGCCATTGTTATTTACTATGGTGCCTGTAGCGCTTGGACTCAGTGATATCTTAGAGAAGCTATTTGGCTCAATCCAACCTCTTACCGAAAACCTCACCATCGTGATTGCAGTATTTACTGTATTGTTATTTATTCTTGATGATCTTACTCGGTTTATTTTGCATCTAGTGTTACATAAAGTACCGTTTTTATGGGAGTTTCATAAAGTTCATCACTCAGCATCTGTCATGACGCCATTCACTATTTATCGAAGTCACCCAGTGGAAAGCTACTTGTATGCTTGCCGTATGGCACTCACGCAAGGGATCGCGGTTGGGATCGGTTATTATCTGTTTGGTCCAAATTTGAAAATGTTTGATGTGTTAGGTGCTAATGTGTTTGTATTTTTATTCAATGTATTTGGCTCAAACCTTCGTCATAGCCATATTTGGCTATCATGGGGAGATAAGCTTGAGAATTGGTTTATCAGCCCTGCACAACATCAAGTGCATCACAGTATTGCCAAAGAGCATAGAGACACTAATTTAGGTTCAGCATTAGCAATATGGGATCGGGCTTATGGTAGTTTGATTAAGGCATCAAGCGTTAGTGAGCTAAAAATTGGCGTAACAGGAAATCCTGGGCACGACACGTTAATGGGAATATATCTGAACCCATTTAAGTATTCATTTCGACACTTTAGTAAGTATTTTTCCTTTAAAAACTCGCCCAAGTTAAAATAAATTAATTTTTTCAGCAGCTTATGCTTGTTATAGTCATCGGCTGAGTGTTTTGGTGTTTTTCTAGTACACTCTATGCCACAAAAAGCCCAACTCACCGAGAGAGGGATTTCTTTCACATAATAATAATGAATGGATGTATATGTTTTTGTCACCTTATTATGCCAAGCAAGACCAAAGTGTTTTTATTTCAGCGCAACAAGCCAGTGACTTCGCGAAGCTGGTAGCTGAAGATTTTAATCCTATCCACAACGTCGGCGCAAAACGCTTTTGTGTGCCAGGCGATTTGTTGTTTGCCTTGGTATTAACTGAATTTGGCTTAAGCCAAAATATGCAATTTAAATTTGCAGGTATGGTCGGTGATGGTGTTGAACTCACACTAGATAAGCAAGCTGGGGAGCAATTTAGTATTTGCGATACTAAAGGTAAAGAATACCTTCACATTGAACGTCAGGGTGACGTTTGTCAGTGTGATACGCAAACTGCTGCGTTTATTAAAAGCTATGTGGCTTTTTCTGGTCTCAACTTCATCCATGTATTAGTGCCTATGATGAAAGAATACGGCATGATGATTAATCCAAATAGACCATTAGTGATTTATGAAAGCATGTCTTTTCAATTAGACACCTTTGAATTTAGTGAAATGAGCTTAGAGCTGGTAGAGCAGCATATGGAAATCACCGGCAAACGTGGAGATGTGACGTTGCAGTTTGCACTAAAGAGCGAAGGCAAGGTTATTGGTTCGGGTATTAAAACCCTTGTTTTGAGCGGCCTGCGCGAATATGACGAAGAGCAAGCTAAACAAATGTGCCATACCTATGAAAGCAGTAAACTGAATTAA
The DNA here is from genome assembly GCF_041468985.1 of Shewanella sp. 10N.286.52.A9. Lineage (NCBI taxonomy): Bacteria > Pseudomonadati > Pseudomonadota > Gammaproteobacteria > Alteromonadales > Shewanellaceae > Shewanella > Shewanella sp. 10N.286.52.A9. The sequence goes on from NZ_JBFRJQ010000005.1 coordinate 65,497, forward strand.
GTCAGCATGATGCAGAAAATAAAAAGCAGCGATCATCGCTGCTTTTTTTGTGTGAGATCCATAATAATTAACGCCAATATCAATAAAACCAATAAGTCGATTAAACAGTATTATTCCATTCGTGAAACACGATATTCCGTTTTTACACTAATATTTAGCTAGGATAGTTATTATTACTTGTATTGCGCAGCCTTGTTGTTATTGCAATGCAGATTGACCCTTTCAATTTTTGAGGCATCCCAATGAGAAAACTATTATTACTTTCACTCAGTTTTTTTGCTTTTTCAGCAAGTGCAAACATTATCTATGATAAAACTGGCGTAGATGATAAAGATTTTATTTATGACGAACATCAATGCATTGAAATGTCTCAGCAAGTACAGAAAAATGATAGCTCAAGAGGCGTAATAAGTAGTGCTGCTAAAGGTGCTGCTGTGGGCGCTGCAGGTACTGCTATCGCTGGTGGTAGTGGTTCTGACGGCGCTAAAATTGGTGCAGGTATCGGTGTCGCATCAGGTTTACTCGGCGGCTCACGTGATAGACGTGCAAACGAAGCAAACTACGAAGCTGAAAAAGAAACAGTCGTTCGTAACTGTATGGCTAATCGTGGATATACAATACTGAACTAATACAGGTTTAATAGCGCTCAGTTAATTTGAATTGAAACCATGTCTAA
>NZ_JBFRJQ010000005.1:66883-252517 GCF_041468985.1 Shewanella sp. 10N.286.52.A9
GACATGGTTTTTTTATGTGCGAATGTCATTGAAAACATGCGACGTCATAGGCTGATGATGAGATGAGCCGTGAGTGATACAGGTTTAATAGCGCTCAGTTAATCTGAATTGAAACCATGTCTAATGACATGGTTTTTTTATGTGCTAATGTCATTGAAAACATGCGACGTCAGAGGCTGATGATGAGATGAGCCGTGAGTGATACTGGCTTAATAAAGCTCAGTTAATCTGAATTGAAACCATGTCTAATGACATTTTTTATGTGCTAATGTCATTGAAAACATGCGAAGTCAGAGGCTGATGATGAGATGAGTCGTGAGTGATACTGGCTTAATAAAGCTCAGTTAATCTGAATTGAAACCATGTCTAATGACATTTTTTATGTGCTAATGTCATTGAAAATATGAGGTGTCAGAGACTGGTAACGACACTACTCGTGAGTGATACAGTTGAGATCAGCTTGCTCAAACTGACTGAAAATGGCTTCCCCTTGGTGAGTCCAAAAACTAAAATTTTGTCCTTGGTATTTGGCACCTGATGCGGTGCGAGTTAACAAAGCAAAATTGGTCGTTTTAAGGTATTGGCTCTTGGGGGAAACCGTCAGCATCGCTGCTGGTATTGCGGTGTCATTATAAAAATAAGCGGTAATTTTGGTAAGGTTGCCATTGGCTGTTTCGCCACATAGATATTGAATTGGCTCAGGTATTTCAAACTCGCCAGCAGCAATTTGTAGCTCTGTGAGTCGAGACTCATAAGAATCTTGCACGCATGACTTTATATTCTCTGCTTTCCAACAATCGTTACGGCCTTTAATCCAACCTCGCTGAAAGGCTTTTAACTGAGATAATTCATCATTACTGGTTTGAGATTTAAGTTTGGTAAACATCTCGTTAATTTCAACATCTAAACTGGCTAAGTGACTATCTTGGCAGATGAGTTCTTCAACTTGGCCTTGAGCTTGTTGGCAATCAAATGATGGCATGACAGGCTCTTCAGCTAGAGCTGACTGATATGGGAGTAATAATAAGAGGCAAATGATCGAAGCTGAAATCTGAATACGCATAATGATAAACATCCTGTTTTATAAGGTCGTATAAATCAAATCATAGCGTATTCAGTTTAAATATGAAGCGTTTTTAGCCGTTGTTCAACGTTGGCTGAACTATCGAATTAAGCTTTTGTGCTAATAATATGACCGCTATTACCTACTGGCTGTGGTGCTGATTGCTGTGGTAATGCAGCTTCAATTAGCTGTAAAGCCATTTGGCCTTCAACTTTTTGCTGATCTTTTGCCATTACGGCGACTTTTAAACTAGTACCAGAATCAATATTAGTAGGCATTGCTGATGGTGAATTAATAGATAAAGACATAGTTTCTCACTTTATTGACGTTACGGCTTAAAATACGACGTTGATACCCTTGCTCGGTATCGGTGATATGTCATTATCGGCTTCTCATTAGCAAACTTTAATTATTTGATATAAAAGTTCTTCAAACTAAACGGCCTATGAAGCGATTAACTTGTGCGCAATTAAAGTGTGGTAAGATGGGCCAAATTATAGTTAATCATAGTGTTATATTGCCAAAAAACATGGAGCATTTGCCATGAGTAAATTACCTGCAACCGAAACCCTAGACCCATTAGCACTAGAAAACCAAGTCTGTTTTGCAATGTATAGTGCCACCAATGCGTTAATTCGTGCTTATAGACCGCTACTTGATGAACTTTCACTGACCTACCCGCAATACCTTGTGATGATGGTACTTTGGAAAGAGTCTGGCATTAGCGTAAAAATTCTAGGCGAAAAGCTACATTTAGATTCAGGCACATTAACCCCGCTATTAAAACGACTTGAAACCAAGGGGTTGGTTATCCGTGATCGTAATAAAGATGATGAGCGAGTTAGAGTGTTGCACCTTACTGGGGACGGCAAAGCTTTGCAGCAGAAGGCCAAAAAAATACCAGAATTAATGCGTTGTAAGGTCGGCGGTGATAGTGAAGAGTTACGTGAATTAAAGCGCTTGAGTGAAAAGGCTTTAACGCATTTACAGGGATAAACTAATTTCACAGCTTGTCATAAAAGTTAAATTAAACTGTCATATACTCAAAAGTTAACATACCCATCAATTTCAACATTGGGTTGAGCACTATTGATGTGAGCACTATTGGTTGAGTCAATCGATTTGAGTGCAATCGGTTTGAGTACAATCGATTTAAGTACAATCCTTATATAAATGGAATTGGAAGTCGTTTGATTATGTGGCAAATTTTTACTCGCTTTTTGGCATTAGGCTTTATTAGTTTTGGTGGGCCAGCAGCGCACATTGGTTATTTCAGACAAACCTTTGTGAACGAACTAAACTGGCTTGATGATAAACGTTATGGCAGTTTGGTTGCATTAAGCCAATTCATGCCTGGCCCTGGCTCTAGTCAAGTTGGCTTTGCCATTGGGTATCACCGTGGCGGTTTAATGGGCGCAATTGCTGCGTTTGTTGGTTTTACCTTACCTTCATTTTTCTTGCTGTTCTTATTAGCAGTGACCAGTGCTCACTGGCTTGAAACCACAGCGGTATCGGGCGCTATACATGGATTAAAGTTACTCGCTGTTGTCGTCGTTGCTGATGCCACATTGGCGATGTTTGGTCAATTTTGTCAACGTAAAACCGCACGGGTATTAATGGTTGCAACCGCAGCAAGTATAATGTTGTTTCCATCTTTACTGACCCAAATAGTTGTTTTGTTACTTGCTGCAATTGTTGGCTTTGTCGTACTGACAAAAGGGGAAAATATTACCCCAGAAAATACGCCAATAACCTTGAGTTATGGCTGGCTTGCGGTATTTATCCTAGGTTTGCTCAGTAGTTTTTATTTGATTAATCAAACCGGCACATTAGGTCAAGTTTTTGCTCAGTTCTATCAAGTGGGTAGTTTAGTTTTTGGTGGCGGTCATGTGGTACTGCCACTGCTTGAAGCTAATGTTGGTGAGTTGGTAGATTCAGATCGATTCTTAACGGGTTATGCGTTAGCGCAAGCTGTGCCAGGTCCTATGTTCACCCTAGCCACATTCTTAGGGGCAGATTTGTGGCTGGAGCAACCGATTTTAGGTGCTATTGTGGCAACACTTGCTATCTTCATTCCAGGATTTTTATTGATGCTGGTGGGGCTTAAAAGCTGGCATGCTATCAGTGAACGCCCAGCTATATCAGGTGCTATTGCTGGCGTTAACGCTGCGGTAGTCGGACTGTTACTCGCTGCTTTGTATAGTCCCGTGTTTACTTCAGCGGTTATTGAACCGATTGATATGGCACTTGTGTTAATCGGTTTTGCGGTGCTTAAAATTGCCAAGCCTAACATCGTATTATTGGTAATGGGCTTTGCCGCGACAGGTGCTTTAATCAGTCTGGTAAATTAAACCGTTAAGCATACAAAAGGCAGCGATTACGCTGCCTTTTTTGTTTATCTGAAGTGATATCGAGGGTTAAGCTAATGCGGGTTCAGCTTGATTGCTGCTCACTTTCTGGCTGAGAACAGGTTTGGAAACACGCTCCGCTTTTACCGCGCACACCTTGAACTCAGGGATTTTTGCCACGGGGTCAATGGCATTGATGGTGAGTTTATTTGCCGCAGATTCAGCAAAATGGAACGGCAAAAATAACACGCCAACTTGAGCTCGTTTGGTTACAAAGGCGTTGATTTCAATTTCACCTCGGCGAGTTGACAGTTTCAAGGTATCACCATTTTTAACGCCCAATTGTTCTGCATCAAACACCGATATCATGACTCTTGGTGAGCCCAGTTTATCCAAACCTTGGGTTTTACGGCTCAAAGTGCCCGTATGGAATTGTTCCAACAAGCGACCTGTAGATAACACTAATGGGTATTCATCATCAACTGGCTCCGCAGGACTTCGATGTTCAACCGCAGTAAATAAGCCTTTGCCTTTTATTGGTCCATATTGATGTAATACCGCGGTGCCCGAGTCTTGCTCATTGACACATGGCCATTGAATACCTTTGCTAGGTTTGCCTTGTGCATCATTGTTGAGCCTGTCCCAAGTGATGCCTTGATATTGCGGCGTCACTAGGTTTATCTCATTAGTAATGGCTTGCTCATTAGCATAATCCCAATTAGCCCCCATTTTGTTGGCAATAGCGTGAACTATTTTCCAGTCTTGCTTAGCAAGACCGGGTGGTGGGAGCACGGGTTGCAACCGCTGCACACGGCGCTCTGTATTGGTGAAGTGGCCGAGCTTTTCAGCAAACGATGCAGCTGGTAACACGATATCGGCCATTTTAGCTGTTTCTGTCAAAAAGATATCTTGCACAACAAGAAGCGGTATTTTCTCTAGTGCAGCTAACACATGAGCTTGATCGGGATCGCTAAGTACAGGGTTTTCACCCATCACGTAAAGCGCATCGACTTTATTTTCAGTGATTGCATGCATCACCTCTGTCGCTGTGAGTCCTACATTTGGCGATAAAGAAGTATCCCAATACTGCTCAAATTTCGCTTGAACGACAGGATTATCGACCTTTTGATAGCCAGTGTAGTACTGAGGCAGTGCGCCCATATCGCAAGCACCTTGCACATTACTTTGGCCACGAAGTGGGTTAATCCCCGCGCCAGATTGACCTAAGTTACCGCATAGCATTTGCAGATTGGAAATGGCAGTGACATTGTCATGGCCAGAAGTATGTTGCGTAATGCCCATTGCATAGTAAATCGCAGTCTTTTTAGCAGTGCCGATCAACCTTGCCATCTGGGCAATTTTTTCTGCATGAATACCACAGACTTTAGAGGCATTTTCTAATGAGTATTTAGGTTGCATTACCGTATGGATAACTGCGTCAAAGCCATCGGTATGCTTGGCAATATAATCTTTATCATGCCAATCATTGCGGATGATTTCGGCCATAATGGCATTGATTAAGGCAACATCGGTTCCAGGCTTTTGCGCCACATAGAGTTCGGCTTCGTCTGCAATAGTTACGTGTTTAGGATCGGCGACCATCAAGCGTGCACCGTGATGACGGATCGCTTGTTTGATTTTAGATGCAATGATTGGGTGAGCATTACAAGTATCTGAGCCTAAAATAAAGATCAAATCCGAATCTTTAATTCCCGGAATATCGCCTGTCATCGCGCCACTACCTAAACTTTGCTGCAGCGCTGATACGGTACTGGCATGACATAGGCGGGCGCAGTGATCAATATTGTTGGTACCGAGCACACTACGAACGAACTTTTGTAGCAAATAGTTATCTTCGTTGGTGGCTTTAGCAGAAGCTAAGGTGGCAATCGCATCACCGCCTTTTTGGGCTTTAATTGCGGAAAGCTTTTGTGCGATTGTGTCTATGGCTTCATCCCAGCCGCAAGGAATTAGTTCGCCATTTTTACGAATAAGCGGCGTGGTAAGACGTTGCTCACTTTGAATAAAGTCATAACCAAAACGACCTTTAACGCACAACATACCTTCGTTTACGTCTGAATCATTGCTGCCTTCTACATGGCATATTCTACCAGTGGATGGTGATACGCTGACGTTAATTCGACAGCCCACACCGCAGTAAGTACATATGGTTGATGTGGTGTTAAGTTGTTCATTACTGCCTTGACGCTTATCACGTGCATCAACCAATGCACCCGTTGGGCAAACTTGCACGCAGTTACCACATTGAACGCAATCACTGTCTGCCATCGTTGCTTTAAAGCCCACTCGAGGGGCTTGACGAGTGCGTTCTGTTTCAGCGATGACATCAGTGGGTAGTGCTTGAAAGCTGTTTTTTTCAAAGCTAATCGCATTATGGCCACTTTGCTGACCACACACATCGACGCATTTGCCGCAGCTGATGCAGCGGTTGGCATCAAACTGAATAAACGGGCTGGTCTTATCGACGGCAAACTGCTGCATTTGTGTGGTATCGAGCGCTTTAGCATCCACATGATATTCAGTGGCGTAGTCTCGCAGTTTACAATCAGTGTTAGCCTGACAAGCACACTCTAAACAGCGAGCCGCTTCTTTCATCGCCTCACTATGTTCAAAACCTTGTTCCACTTCATTAAAGTTAAGTTGGCGTTCAATGGCTGTGAGTTCAGCCATTTTATAACGAGCCTCAGGCTTGGTACTCGGGTAAAGGTCTGCTCCAAGTCCTGTACTTAGTGACGCTGTTTTTGGGGCTTTAGTGGCATTAAACTGTTGTGGCGTTAGCTCACAGCTCAAACCTTGATTGAGTAGTTTATCGATTGCAACAGCTGCCTTGCGGCCATCACCAATCGCAGCAACAGCGGTGGCAGGACCTGTGCGAGAATCACCAATCACAAACAATTTATCAACCCCTGCAGACATGGTGTGCTCGCAGCCTATAAAGGTATTCCAGCGACTCAAGGCAATTTCACCACTGGTTAAGTAACTGTCAGGGTGTTCTAAAAAGCTCATATCTGGGGTTTGTGATACGGCGGCAATCACAGTATCAAAGGCTTCGATAAAGGTTTCGCCAGTTGCTTTAGGTGAACGCCTGCCTGATGAGTCTGGTTCACCTAATGCCATTTTAGCTAAATTAATTGCTGTGACTTGACCATTTTCATCGCTGATGTTTTCAACGGGATTAGTCAGAAAGTGAAACTTAACTCCTTCAACTTCCGCCTCGTGGATTTCATAAGGCTCAGCTGGCATGGCATCACGAGTACGACGATAGATAATAGTGACATCATGGCCAGCGCGTACTGCGGTGCGAGCACAGTCAATGGCCGTATTACCACCACCAATAACAGCGACTTTTTTACCAATGACAAAACGCTTATCGGTGCAATAATCACGTAGGTAATCAACGCCTAAGTAACAGCCTGTTAAGTCGCTACCGGGATAATTCATTGGCACGGCTTTTTGTGCGCCAATGGCTAAACAAACCGCATCATACTCATCGGTTAGCTGCTTTAAGTGTACATCCTCGCCAAGGCGGGTTTGAGTTTGGATCTCAAGACCATTTTCAGTCAGTAAGGCAATTTCTTTATCAAGGATTGCTTTAGGTAAGCGGTATTCAGGAATGCCGTAACGCAGCCAACCGCCAGCTTGCGGCATTGATTCAATAATGCGGACTTCATGGCCTTGATTTGCTAAAAAATAGCCTGCGCTTAATCCAGCAGGACCACTGCCAATGATGGCGACTTTCTTACCGGTATCTGGTTGACGTTCAATTTGGTAACTGTGCTCATCAGCTAAATCTAAATCTGCCGCGTGGCGCTTTAATTGGCGAATCGCTACGGGCTCATCAACTAAACCACGGCGGCACTCAGCCTCACAAAATGCTGGGCAAACTCGGCCAATAGATAACGGCAGTGGTAAGGTTTGTTTAATTATTTTTACCGCTTCAGTGTGATTACCTTGGGCGATATGAAATAAGTAACTTTGAATATCCACACCTGCTGGGCAAGCTTTCTGGCAGGGCGCTTCACAGTCAGCAAAATGATCAGACAAAATATGGGTTAATGCATCACGGCGAAGTTCACTTAATTCTGCGCTCTGGGTGGTGACGTGCATATTGTCGGTAACTTGGGTCTTACAAGCCTTAGCTTTGCGGCAACTACCGTCATTATTATTGATATCGACTACACACAAATTGCAGTCTTGTTTGTGCGCTGACTGTGGCGAGGTTGAGTCACACAAACTCGGAATAAGGATGCCTGCTTCCTGTGCAGCTTGGAGAAGATTCCTTCCACTATTAACCGACAATGATTTGCCGTCTATTTTGAGTGTAATCATCTTGTAGGCCTTGTTTGATTCTTTGTTGGCTTTACATGCCTTTTATTAGTTCTACAAAATATACCGATTTTTATTAGATCTACATTAACTGAGGAATATGGGGCTAGGTTTTGTTGTGTTGCTCACATCACGCTGTATTTATGTGCGCTTGCTAATATTTAAACTGAAAGGCTTGCTTGTGCTTCGCAAAAAAAGGGTTTGTTTGATCTTGATCTCAGGTGGGATCAAGGCGGCTTAATGGTGCCTGACGCTAACTAACCAATTAATCAGCCTTTTAATGGAAAGTAGTTACTATTCAGATGAATGTGCATGTGTATGGTGCTAATTAAGCTTTATTTGATCTAGCTCACGAGTTGTTTACTAAAAAGTTACATGTGTATCAGAATGAATGCTTTTTTGTAACTATAATTATGCCATAACAAGAATCGAGAGAGAGTTACAACATGATGTCAAACTTGTCCCTGCGTAATAAATTATTAGGTTTAGCATTAATTCCCCTTACTTTCATTTTAGCAGTGATGCTGAGCATTTATTATTTTACTGAGAAGAGCGCACTAGAAGAAGACATTCAACATTTTCGCTCTGAATTGATAGCAGAACGCAACAATCAAATGAAAGAGCAGTTAGAAATTGCCACAGCAGTTTATGAATATCAGCGTAGCCTAGGTGATAACGGAAACTTTAAAGCGGCACTTCGTACACTGAGATTTGGCAGTGCTGGCTACTTCTACATTTATGACGATAGCGGTTTGAGTATTTTTCATGGCGTTAACGATTCGTTGGAAGGGCAAAATAAAATTGATATGGCAGACCCTAATGGCACCAAAATTGTTGTGGGGTTATTAGATGCGGCTAAATCAGGTAAGGGCAGTTTTACTTACTTTTATCGTAAACCAGGAAGTAACGAGTTAGTTGAAAAGCTTGGTTATGCTGTGATGATCCCTAACTCCAACTGGATGCTGGGTACTGGTGCATACATTGATGATATTGAAGCATCCATCACTGAATATCGTCAGTACACACAAGAGAAGATGAACGAACAAGTAGGGATGTTTCTACTTCTTGCCATCATATTAGCGTTAGTCACAGGCATGATTGTCGTATTCGCCTCACACAAAATGGTATCACCAATCCAGAACATGGCAGAGTCTTTAAACGACATTGCAAAAGGTGAAGGTGACTTAACTAAGCGGTTAACGGTGAGCGGTAAAGATGAGATTGCACAACTTGGCCTTGCTTTTAACCTATTTGTTGAAAAATTGCAGGCGATCATTACCGAGGTTTCAGGCGCAACTGATGAGGTTAAAGGCGCAGCAAAAACCATCAACGATCAAACGGTAACCATTTCAAATCAGCTATATAGCCACAACAGCGAAGTCGATCAAATCGTTACCGCGATTACCGAAATGTCGGCGACTGCTAATGATGTTGCGCAAAATACCAATAGTGTGGCCGAAGCAACCGATGATGCTTCAGACTATGTGTTAAAGGCTCAAGAGTGTGTGGATATTTCATTAAATGAAGTGTCGCAATTAATGAATCAAATCGACAGCGCCGCTGATAATATTTCTTCACTTAGTGAGCAGTCTAAAAAGATTAATTCAGTGTTATCTGTGATTGGCGGTATTGCGGAGCAAACCAACTTATTGGCATTGAACGCGGCTATTGAAGCTGCAAGGGCAGGAGAGCAAGGTCGTGGTTTTGCAGTGGTTGCTGATGAGGTACGTAGCTTGGCAAGTCGTACTCAGGCCAGCACGGTCGAGATTAATGAAATGCTATCTGAACTACATAAGTTAGTGGGGCAAGCCGTTGATGCAATGGAGCAAAGCCAAAAAAGTGGTGTGCGCTCAGTGGATTCATCCAAAGCGATTTCAGAAAGTTTAGGTGCGGTGACATCGTCTGTGACCAGTATTAATGACATGAGTACCCAGATTGCGACAGCTGCGACAGAGCAAAGCTCAGTAACAGAGGAAATTAATCGCAATATCACCTCAGTACAAGAAATCGTTAATGAGCTGCTGTCATCTAGCCAGCAAGCGGCTGAGGTCAGTACTTCTGTTGCAAGCTCTGGCGATTACTTATCGACATTGGTGAGTCAATTTAAGGTGTAAATCCATTATTGAATTATAAAGCCCAACAGTGAGTTAATTTCATTGTATTTACTGAGATAAAAGAGCCATTGCAACGTTTGTTGCTTGGCTCTTTTTTATGTCTAATTAATTCATAAATGGTCAGTTAATGTGTTCATCAAACTTATTCAACTTACTTGATTGTAATCATGGCCAACTAAAGTGACAAAAAGTCATTAAAACGACCTAGGTTTAGCGCTAGCGATAGGTTAGAATACTCGGTTTGCAGCAATCTAAATTTCCATAAAGTAGAAATCATCATGTTTGAAGTAAATCCAGTTAAATTCAAGATCAAGGAACTCGCTGACCGCACCGAACTTCTTCGGGGGTATCTTTGACTACGCTGCTAAGCAAGAGCGTTTAGAAGAAGTTACCCGAGAGTTAGAAAGTGCCGAAGTATGGAACGATCCTGATAACGCCCAAGCACTGGGTAAAGAGCGTTCATCTTTAGAGGCAGTGGTCAAAACCATTGATGATATGGACAGTGGCCTTGAAGATATTGAAGGACTGGTTGAACTTGCCGTTGAAGAAGACGACGAAGAAACCTTTAACGATGCGAGTTCTGAGCTAGAAGATCTTGAGAAACGTTTAGAGGAACTTGAGTTTCGTCGTATGTTCTCTGGCCCACATGATGCATCAGATTGCTATTTAGATATTCAATCAGGTTCAGGCGGCACCGAAGCGCAAGATTGGGCAAACATGGTGTTGCGTATGTACCTGCGTTGGGGTGAAGCTCACGATTACAAACCAGAATTAATGGAAGTAACCGACGGTGATGTTGCCGGTATTAAAGGCGCAACCATCAAGTTTACTGGCGAATACGCTTTTGGTTCACTACGTACAGAAACTGGTGTTCATCGTTTAGTGCGTAAGTCACCGTTTGATTCGTCTGGTAAGCGTCATACTTCTTTCTGCTCGGTATTCGTTTACCCAGAAATTGATGATTCGATTGAGATTGATATCAATCCAGCAGATTTACGTGTCGATACCTACCGCGCATCTGGTGCGGGTGGACAGCACGTTAACAAAACAGAATCTGCAATTCGTATTACCCATTTACCGACCAACACGGTCGTGCAGTGTCAAAATGACCGTTCGCAACATAAGAACCGCGACGCTGCAATGAAACAGTTAAAAGCAAAACTGTATGAGTTAGAAATGCTCAAACAAAATGCTGATAAGCAAGCCGCGGAAGACGCCAAATCAGATATTGGTTGGGGCAGTCAAATCCGTTCGTACGTGCTTGATGATGCCCGTATTAAAGATTTACGTACAGGTGTTGAAAACCGAAATACCCAAAGCGTCTTAGATGGCGACTTGGACAAGTTTATTGAAGCTAGCCTGAAATCTGGCCTTTAACGAGAGAAGAAGATGACTGAACAAACCCAAGACGAAAACAAGTTAATTGCAGAACGTCGCGCGAAACTAGATCACATCCGCGAAAACTGCCCTGCTAATGGTCACCCGAACAACTTCGATCGAAAACACAAGGCTGCTGATATTCAAAAAGAATACGGCCACTACACTAAGCCTGAGCTAGAAGAAATGGGCGTTCAACGTTCTATTGCGGGTCGTGTTATGGCTAAACGTGGTCCATTCTTGGTTATTCAAGATGTATCTGGCCGCATTCAAGCTTATGCAGGTAAAGATGTTCAAAAAGATTTAAAAGCGACTTACCAAGGTTTAGACATTGGTGACATCGTCGGCGTAACCGGTCAACTTCACCTTTCAGGTAAAGGCGATTTATACGTGAACATGGAAGAGTACCAATTGCTAACAAAAGCATTGCGTCCACTACCAGAAAAATTCCACGGTTTATCAGATCAAGAAACGCGCTACCGTCAGCGCTACGTTGATTTAATCGTTAACGAAGACTCACGTGAAGCCTTCATCATGCGCTCTAAAGTCGTTACTGCTATTCGTAACTTCATGGTGAAAAAAGAGTTCATGGAAGTTGAAACCCCAATGATGCACAGCATCCCAGGTGGCGCTTCAGCTCGTCCATTTATTACACATCACAATGCGTTAGACATCGAAATGTACTTACGTATTGCGCCAGAACTTTACCTAAAACGTCTTGTTGTTGGTGGTTTTGAGCGTGTGTTTGAAGTTAACCGTAACTTCCGTAACGAAGGTTTATCGCCACGTCATAACCCAGAATTCACTATGATGGAATTCTATATGGCGTATGCTGATTACAACGACCTAATGGACTTAACAGAAGAAATGCTAAGTTCAATCGCAACTGAGCTTTGTGGTTCACCACAACTGCCATACGGCGAGCACACCGTTGATTTTGGCGATCCATACGCACGTATGAGCATGCTAGATGCGATTAAGAAGTACAACCCAGACAACGAAACAATTCAGTCTATGACTTATGAAGAAGTTAAAGACGTTGAGTTTATGCGTAACCTTGCGAAAAGCATTGGTATGAGCATCGAGAAATTCTGGACTTGTGGTCAACTACTTGAAGAAATCTTCGGTGAAACGGCAGAGCCACAATTAATGCAACCTACGTTCATTACGGGTTACCCAGCTGACATCTCACCACTTGCACGTCGCAATGACGAAAACCACTTCATCACCGACCGTTTCGAGTTCTTCATCGGCGGCCGTGAAGTCGCGAATGGTTTCTCTGAGCTTAACGATGCAGAAGATCAAGACAACCGCTTTAAAGCGCAAGTTGATGCTAAAGATGCAGGTGATGACGAAGCAATGTTTTACGATGCTGATTACATCACAGCACTAGAGCACGGTTTACCACCAACTGCTGGTCAAGGTATTGGTATCGATCGTTTAGTGATGTTATTCACTAACACTCACACCATCCGTGACGTGATTTTATTCCCAGCAATGCGCCCACAAGGGTAATTGTTGATTAAGCCGTTGGCTTAATAATCACTACTAATAAACCAGCCATTTGAGAGAATGGCTGGTTTTTTTATGGGTGATATATAAGCCTATTAAGTAGGAAAAAACAAATTACATTTACTTAGAAAGTTTTATTATGTGCTTTTTTGATTTTTAAGTTGAATGAACTGATTTGCGAAATCTTCAGCTATTTCTCTGTTTTCAACAATAGTAATGCTTTCATTATTGTACTGTGCGTTGCTTGTCCAGTTATACGAACCATGAATTACTTTATTTAAGTCAATAATACAAAACTTGTTATGCATTAATTTTTTCCCCATACTGAATTGGGTGATATTTTTGCGTATTCAATTCCTTTTTTATCAAATGAAAGTCCATGCTGCTCAGTTGTTTTATCATCGTTTACAATGACTCTTACATTGATACCTTTTCGGTGTTTTATTCTTAGTTCATTAGCTAAGTCTTTATCTGTAAACCATGCTACAGCGACCCAAATGCTGAACTTTGCACTTTGGATGCTTTCTAGTATTTGAACTTTTATTTGTTGGAAGTGAGCTTCAATTAAAATTGGGCTTTCTAAACCTTGACCACTTATTTTATAAACACCTATATCATTTTCATTTAGTACATACCCATCGTGTTTAATTATTTCATTTAATTGATGAGCAATGTCATCAGGGTTATCAACTTTTCGGCTATCAGTTAATGCTTCAACTAATGCTTTAAATTCAACATTTCCATTTATTTTCTTTAAGGTCTCAAATGCATACTCTTTTCGAGACCAAGCATTTGGCAGACCACCTTGCCTTTGTAAGTATTGATCATTCATTCCAAACGAATTGAAAAACTTGATTAGTTCTGAGCCTGATAGGTAAGGACTTTGCCCATTATCACCTGTAACAAAGGGAGTCAGTGCATTGACTGTTAATTCAGATAATTTCAACTGTGAATATTTCCTAAAACTATAAGTGTAGTAAATGTGATTTCTAGGCTTATTCTAGACACTTTTTCAAATTATTTATTAACTTACACCATGTAATTGGTTGAAGCTATCGAGCTTTATGCTTGAGTTATCTTCAATTTAAATTGATAAAGTAAGTAGTTTCAAAGTCGTGGCGCTTCACCCACACCCGAGCAAGAGGGGGGATCAACAGCAATCCCCCTCTTGCATCTCCCTATGCCGCTCCCGCGAAGTGTTGTTCCGCATGCTACAGAGCGAATTTGCTATCGCCTCAGATTCTCCATCGCTTGTAAATGGATTTACTGATGTCACGATGGCTGGGATGCTAAGGAGTGACCATGGCTCTCTTTGAGGCTATGTCGGCGTCGATAGGCAGGAAGCCTGAATGTCATGTAGTGCATGGATGCACGAGAATGACCTGCCTCCATCACGCAAATTAGCTCAACGCATTCGGACACTTCCAACGGAGTCTATTGTGCCCGCAAATTCTTTTGTTGTTACATAACCCATTTTTTATAGCTTTAAACTGATTTTTATTCTCTATGAAGCTGCAATTGAATTGAGGAAAGCAAGAAAATTGCGTGAGTCTGGCCATGGCCTTTCTCGCACATCCATGTGCTTCAAGGCATTTAGTACATCCTGTACTTCAGATTCTGGCTAGCTTTCGAGGGAAAGGGACGCCCCATCGAATGCGTTAGTGATTTTTGTAGATTACCGAAGCAGCCTACAAACGAGGTTTAAAGCTATTGATTCCTCCATTGGAAGTTTCGCATTTTAAAACTTCGTTGGAGCGGGTGGGTGTTCCAAGAGGGAGTTGCCGTTCACTCCCTTTTGGTCTGGTGTGGGCGAAGCGCCACGACTTTGACTTTAATCCAAACGGAGTTTGGAAAAGGATAACCCACGATGTTAATCCAAACGGAGTTTGGAAATATCATCCCCATCAACTTGATGAACATTCGTGGTGTAATACGCACTGCTATATTCAATATTTAACGAAAAATACAAACTTTGTTTTAGATGGCGCTTAATCGCCAGTTCAAGCTCTGCGCTTAACTCCAAGGTAAATTGCTCATCTCGGTGAGGTTTAGTGAGCAAGGATAGGGTAATCAGCATATGGGTATGTTTATATTCAGAACAAGGGTAAGCTCTTGATTTACAAACGCCAGCACTGGCGTCTTTTTGATTAATGATGCCTTCTATATCATCAAAAATATCTTGTGTGTTGATAGTGAGGTTATCTGAATACTTAATTTCTACGTGGGGCATTTATCCCTCCTGTGTTGAGTTTGCTAGTCAGTCGTTTATACCTACTTTGTAATCAATACTCGAGGCCCTAATGTCATTTATGCCATACCAATAAAATACATTGAGGCTATGGTTTCGAATTCGATTTAAACACTGAAGTAAAGTTTTTGCTGTTACGGACATTAACCAGCATATTTTAAACGAATTCTAACTATGTCTTTGCGAGGCAGGATAGAGTGAGGCTTTTTAAGCCTTAATCAGTGCCCAGACTTTTTTAAGACCATTTAATACACTGTTTCTTTTATTTTTTAAAAATTCAGCTTCAAAATCGGCCGCTTTATCCATTGCTGCGACACAGGTATTAAATTGGGTTAGTAACTCATCGTTATCGCATTCGAAAGTGTCACCGTCATAGGTGATGTGTTGCTGATTATTTTCAAGGATATTCAGCATTGTTCTTGTATTGTAAATCCAAGACTCTCTGGCTTTAAAGAATAACCCTTGTTCAAATATTTTTTGATTCAGAGTGGTAGCGCTTGAGTCTAACGCTGTTTGAAAACTGACTTTATCTAGCTCAGAAATGATGCTTAACATTTCTTTGCTAGAACCTGTGATAACTTGAGCGTAATAGTGTTTGTATTGCGCTAATAGCTGTTCCAGCTTGTCTAATCTCTTGTGAGCATCAAGGCGAAAATCACTTAAGTTTAGATTGTTAGAGTTAATTATCTCTTCCAGTTTCAAGGCATTTTGCTGATTTGTAAAGTAACGAGTGGCTTCAGCAATAGAGGTAAAAGCAAGCGTGTCCTGTTGATTTTTATTGACCATTTATATGATTTCTGATTAAAACTGCATATTCAAACCGGGTAAAGCCAGCATTGCTAGCTGACAGCATGGCTCACCCATTTCTGTTTAAAGTGAAGAGTAAGCGATTATCTATAGGTTAGTTGTCGAGCTGTTTTTAGACGCTTTTATCGTTACCTTTGGCGTAAAAAAAGGTTGCGTACCATTTAATGCTTTCGCAGTGTTTGCAGCGTAGCGAGTAATTTTACTGTGCAAAGGTTTTTGAGCCAGTGTACTAAGCATTTCTTTGTAGCGACCATTTTGACTCTTGCTTAATACTTTACAAAGCCAAGCGAGTGAGTCAGCAAAATCTGAATCCTCTGTTTGCTGGTTATCCCATATGTATTGGGCAACATGATCCAACGTTGCTGTATCCGTTAATGGAAGCTTAATTGCCTCTCGTGCAGCGGTGCGAATTTGGGTGACATCGTTGCTTACAAGGCGAGATAACAAGTCTCGGTATTCTGGCGCAATGTCTGAAATATCAACGCTAGTTTGTTTAGACTTTAAATCAACGATCCAATGGTTTTTTTCGTACTTTAACTCCATGGAGCCAAGGTTGATGTATGATAAACGTAAGTT
Source organism: Shewanella sp. 10N.286.52.A9 (assembly GCF_041468985.1). Lineage (NCBI taxonomy): Bacteria > Pseudomonadati > Pseudomonadota > Gammaproteobacteria > Alteromonadales > Shewanellaceae > Shewanella > Shewanella sp. 10N.286.52.A9. The sequence goes on from NZ_JBFRJQ010000005.1 coordinate 83,276, forward strand.
TTGAAAGGTTTGGCGACCAATGAAGGGCCTTCTGTAGCTGCGAATATACTGCCCTACACCATCCGGTTTACCTAGTTTCTCTATTACAGAATCTAAGCTGTCTCCTTGTGCTATTTGATCAAACTTTTTTAAGGTTGGGGTCGTGGTGGCGTTAATAACGTTAATTGCTTCAAGATTAAATTCTTGAGCTCTAAACTGAGGACGGTCTTCTTTGGTTAAGTTTCTAATTGCACTTTTGAAATACTTCTTCACCTTTCGTGACGCTTCATTGCTATTTTGTTCGGTTAACAGTGTCCGATACCTTGGGTTTTGGCTTTCACCAATAGCTTTTGCTAACCATGATATTGTGTCGTCAAATTCATCATCTTCTTTATCGCCATTTTGGTTCATTGACCAAAGTGTAAAGGCTGCTAAATCCCATAGCTGAACATTTTCAGGCAAGCTGTGGTGCAAAGCTTTTGCACCTAATTTTACTTCTTGTAGGTTTTTGCTGGTGAGTAATTCAACGTAGATGGTGTCTTTAGTATCAAAGTCAGCTTGAGTGGCAAACGGCAATAACACTAACAATAAAGTGAGTAGTTTTTTCATTATAAATCCATTTAAAAGACCTCACTGAGCGAAGCCTTAGATAATTCCCTTTTCTTGATTGATGCCATTATGTTAACAGCTAAGCGATGATATTCGAAATGTCTTTCTGCGTTTTTCGTTTTAAAAGGAAGTAATACAATATGTGAACAATGAATTTATAGGTAGTAAAAAACATAAATGCGAATTAATTAATGTTTGATTTTATTAGCTAAAATATTTTTTAGTTGCGTTAGTCAATGGTGTTAGTAACTGTGAATACAGTTGTATTCTTAAAAAAGGGCTAGAGCCTAAAGTAAGTAGGACTCTGGAATAAGTCATGACGTTACTCAAAACCAAGTTTGGTCATTAAGTTTACTTAGCAATCTAAGGCAATACCATCAACTTGATGAACATTCGTCGTGTAATACGCATTGCTGTATTCAATATTTAAAGAAAAATACAGGCTCTGTTGCAGATGACTTTTAATCGCTGACTCAATCTCAGCACTCAATTCCAAGGTAAATTGTTCATCTCGGTGCGGTTTAGTAAGCAAGGATACGGTAACTAGAATATGGGGATGCTTATATTCAGAACAAGGGTAAGCTCTTGATTTACAAACGCCAGCACTGGCATCTTTTTGATTAATGATGCCTTCTATATCATCAAAAATATCTTGTGTGTCGAAAGTGAGGTTATCTGAATACTTAATTTCTACATGAGTCATTTACCAACTCCTTAGAGACACTGACAAAAATGGAGTTAAACAACCACTTTTGAATACGTTTCTCGGTCAATATCGACCACTTCTACTGACAAAGAGCAATCCACTTTAATCAAGGTTTGTAATTGCATTAACACTCGCTGAGTTAACATGGTTTTTTGCTCATCATTTCTGCCCGATAAAATCCTCATCGTTACATGGATAAAACTGATATCAACACTACCGGTTTTAAACTCTGAGTAGGGTATTGCTCTGACTTTTATGTCACTGCCTTGTGCTTGAAATAACTCAGATGCCAGTGCACCTTGATGTACCAAATCGACCAAAGCTTGGCCGTTAAGATTAGCTGAATATTCGACGATACAATGGGGCATTTATCCCTCCTGTGTTGAGTTGGTTTTACTGTCTTCGTTAGTCAGCAGCTTACGCCAGAGTCGACCGTCAATGGCCGATAGCCCTACTGCAATTAATGTCATTCCAATAAAGTGAACTGGGGCTAAGGTTTCGTTTAAAAACACTGACCCGAGTAAAATAGCTGATACTGGCACTAATAAGGTTACCAATAACACATTAGTGGCGCCTGCTGTGGCTAAAATTTTAAAATACAAGATGTAAGCGATAGCGGTACACAGTATTGCTAAGGCACTCATTGCAGCCCACGTACTAAAGGCGACAGTATTGATATCCAAAGGACCTTCAACGAATAAAGTGATAGGAATTAACACTAATGTTGATGCAGTCACTTGACCTGCAGCGGTAATAATAGGATTGATTTTTAACGCGTTAAAACGGCGGCCATAAACGCCTGCAAATGCATAAGACAGTGCCGCAGCGATAATGGCTAATTGAGCAAATAAACTGACTTCGCCACTAAAAGCAGGTAGGCCTATCATTATTACCACACCAATAAAGCCCACTGCGACACCTGTAAGTTTGAGCGATGTGATCCGTTCATCTGGCAGTAATGCTCCTGCAACGATTACAGCAAATATGGGAGTGGCAGCATTTAAGATTGATGCAAGCCCCGAGGCTATTTGAGTTTGTCCCCACACGATAAGGGCAAAAGGGATAACGTTATTGAGCAGTCCCATTCCTAAAAACACTAACCAAACCTTGAGATCTTTAGGCGGCTTTAAGCCAATGGCTAAGGCAAAAATCCACAGCGTGATTGCCGCTATTGCAACTCGAAGAGTCACAATTGTTAGAGGAGGTAAATCGCTCACAACAACCCCGATTAAGAAGAATGAACCGCCCCAAAGGATTGATAGTAACAATAGCATTGCCCAGCCTTTAGCTGACATTGAGGTATTAATCGTCGCATTCATAGGCGTAGACTCAACAAGGTGTAATTTACGAAAGTTAACTATGTCATTGTTAAGCTACATAAGGCTAGCTTTATCAGCAGTAAATTAGCTTTGCCTAAGTTAACTTACTGCTGAAGCATAAGTGTTAAGTTGCCGATTTTATTAACTTTAACCCGAACATGGCTCTGAAGACATTAAAGGGTCTTATCAGCCAAGCACAGATGGCACTGGTCAAGGTGAATGAGGCTGTAAACAGTAGGATTATTTTAATTGAGATAGAGGCTTCAAGTGAAATAACAAAATATCCAATCACGACAATGACAGTTTGGTGGAGAATGTAAAACGGATAGATTAATTGATTACTCTCTTTGAGCCAATTAGGAGTAACGGTTAAATAATGTTGTGCATAACCGAGCATGGACAATAGAGCAGACCATGCGACTAAACAGCACACTAGCCACCATATCCCCCAACGCACATTTAATGACAAATACTCACTTAAATCAGGAGAATAATAGTAAGCATAAAATAAGGCACTAAACACGACTAAAGCGAATAAGTTAATCCTTCTTTGATCGCGTATTGCTTGCCAAATAGTGGTGCTGCGAATAAATAGCATGCCAGTAACAAAGAAGAAAAAGTAATAGCTGGAAGAAGATAAATTTTCGATTTTGTGGCCATCACTTGGGAAGTAAATTGAGAAAAATATCTTGATAAAAATAAGTATAACAACCAAACAAAGTAGCCCGATTTTAAGTTGACTGATTTTAGCTACTATCGATACAACGCCTTGCCCTAATCGACTTTGAAACATGGCGTTGATTGGAATTGAGATGACTGAAAAGACAATAAGGTATTCAATAAACCATAGGTGATTGAGTTCCAATTTCAAAGCTAATGCAGGATATGCCTGCCAAAAAGAAGCAAGTTCGTTGATATTTTCAATATAGGTTTGGGGAGGAATGATTAAAACCGAACCCGCTAACAACGGGATGAATAACCGAGTGAATTTATCTTTGAAAAATTGTTTAACGGAAATTTTGGATAATAGAATAACGCAGCCTGCACCGGAGATGAAAAATAAAGTGGGCAATCTGAATTGTTCAAAATACACCATAATATCATCGAGTAACTTACTCGATTCGGTATTCATAATATGCCAGTCATCACCGTTAAATGGCATCAAAACATGGTGTAAAAAAACTGCAAAAATCAAAATGACTCTAAGCCAATCTAGTTCAGAATATCTACTGTCGTAATTCAAATCAATTTGTCCTTAAATTGAGCTAATTAGTAGGTTTATAAGTAACCTATATTAGCTTGTACTAAATGGCAAAGATTAAGAATAAAGGAAGTTGATTCATAAAGTATTTAGTCATTTTTCTATTTAAAACTGTCACTAAACAGTTTTTATTGATACTTTGCAGTGGCTTATTTTCAAGGATGAAGTTAAATGAAAAAGTGGTTTCTAGCTCTATTTATATTTCTTATTGTTCTTTCCTATTATTTTTATCATTCAGAAATTATTGCTATCACTTCTGAATCAACGCTAAATCAACATTCAGAAACACCTTCTATTTTATCTAGCTCTAAACCTATTGATATAGCGGTAAATATAAAGCTAACCGAGACAGAAAGAGAGCTTACTCCTAGGCAATGTAAACGGTTTAATGGAAACTTCAGTGCACATATCAGAGATTCTCATCAGATACTCATTGATGCTTTAGCGCTTGAGTTACGAGGTGGAGCAACGCGTGATGATTTAATGCAATATTCGTATATGTATACCACATCTTATAAATCTTATGAGGACTTGATACATCTTGCGAAGGTAAAAATCGCCAAAGAGAGCATAGAATATACCAATAAAGTCGGGCATGTAGCAGAGTGGAAAGGGTTTGATAGCTATTTGGGAATGAATAAAACTGAGCTTACAGTATTAGCCAATTCATTAGAGCCAGTTGGTGACACAACTAGTATATATATGCCCATCAATACCAAAGATATTAAGGGTGTTAGCCGCGAGGCTTTAATCAGTTTACATGAAAATGATAAGAGCTTTAATACCTATGTAGCGTCGCCGCTTAGGTTTGATGACCGTTCCGTTGTTTCACCTTCCATTCTCTCCGTTACTCATGCTCAGTTATTTACTGCTGAAGAATATCAAGGCTTAATCGCTGAACATCGTTTCACTGCTCATGAACTTGCAGTGGCTATCAATGGTCAACTTCCAATTGAATATATAAAGCTCATCATCGCACAGTCGGACAACATTGATGGTTATCCTGCATTTGAGCAGGGTGACTTTGCACGTTATGAAAATATAGCCGACATCGCAGTTGCTCAGTTTAATACTGACGTTTTGAAATTACTTGCTGCTAGAGGTGTGACGCCAACGAGTAGCGAAAATACATCAGGTTTAAATCTTGCTTTTAGTCGTTTACCTGACGATCCTAATTCGCAAATAACGCCAAAACAGAGTGAAATGATTGAGTATCTACACCAATCAGGACAAAAGTTGAAAGGGCGCTATTCCGATGACGGTAAGGCTTTTTATTCTTCAGGGGTTAATCGGTTTTATATTGATTTTACTGTTCTAGATAAAACGCTAACGTCGAAATTAAACTTTCAAGAAGTTGATTCGATTGAAGATGAAATGAATGTACCTATTGAACTGAGTAAAGCGTTTGCTGAATACGGTGAATTGAAGCAAGTCATTAGCCAGCAGTCTGAACAATGTGCAGACATAACGAGGAAAGAAAAAAATAAAGAAGGGTTCGAACCTGCTAAAAAAATGCATGACTTAATTTCTGAAATTAAAAACAACTCAAAGCACATTGCTGAAGAATTACATCAAATAGATCCTTTGCTTTATCAAAAGTGGAATCATCAAAATCGTGTACGAGAAAATGGAAAGCAAATCGAATTAATCAATCTATTAAGAAATAAACAATATTCCGAGGCCGCAGATTTTGTGAGTGCCAATAGTTTATCTCAAGATGAAACTAACTATCTGTTTTTACTCGTTCTACAAGAAGCAGACGTTTATATTGATATATGGAATGCTAGAACGGATTCAACTCCTCCGAATAATTTTTATTATTTTAACTCGGTGACGATAGAGCAGGCGAAAGGCCTTTATGACAGAGGTTTCGATTTTAATTTAAAAGACCATGAAGGAAGCAGCTTATTGGCTGTATCGTTAAAATCTGAAGAAGTATTTAAAATGTTAATAGGTCTAGAGGTTACTGAAGACTTCACTCGGTTAGGCCGAGACTTGTTTGATAGGGTGCTGGATAAAAGTTACAAAGAAGGGAAGTTGTTTAGTTACATTAACGAAGTTGCCCAAATGGTTGAAGTCATTGAGCCTAGTCACTTTGCGAGAATTGAAAGACTTAAACGGTTTTATCCCGAGGAGTATCAAACGCTGATTGAAATTGACAAACGTTTGATTCCAGCAGAGGGTACTGAAATGAATAAATACCGTTAATCATCTTTAGGTTTCGATGTGCAAAAGGCGACCTTTTAAAACCCCGTACCGACATTGATATACCATGCGGTATCTTCGGGGCCTTTTGCTACATCAATTCCCATATGCAGCCCATATCGACGGGCGATGGTGTAACGAAAACCAGCGCCATAGGCGGTTTGCTCGTCGCTGTCCCACATATCACTATTACTGTCGCCAGCAAGGCCGCTACCCACAAACGACAGTACCATCCAGCGTGGAGTTATTCGCCACATTAGCTCAACTTCTCCGGTCGATACCGCTTCACCTTGATAGCGGTTTCGCGGGATGCCTCGCATTTCAATGTAGGGATAGGTAAAGACGGGCAGGCGAGTATCGCTGCTGATGGTTTGATAATTAAGTTTGACCCCAAGGGTGACGGATTGTGTCATTGGCCAGTAATTAATGCCGGTGGCTTTAATCGTTTGGTAATCATAGTCGCTGCCTATTGCGGTATTAAACCAGTCGTATTCGATGGTGTAGTCATAGCCTTTGGTGGGCATAAAAAAGTTATTAAGACTGTCGTATTGCAACACGGCGCCAAGGGATGAAACTGCGGGCGATGGGTCAAGTATGTCGGTGAGCCTGTCAACTAACTCAGGTGGCAGTAGTGATAGCTCTTTATTGCTTGCTAAATCCACTTTGGCGTATTTTTGAGTGACACCTAAAAATAATGGGCTGTCGAATAATCTGAACTGCAGTTTTTGCATGAGACCATAGCCTTGCATATTCAAGTCTAAGGCTATGTCTTGTGCAAAGTCTGATTGGCTGTAAAAGTTCATATTCACATCACCGTAGCCGCCACCGATAAGGTAGCGAATATGATCTTGTTGCCATGCTTCTCTATGGCCTAAAAAGCCGAACTTTGAGCCATTATCAGTCGCGCCAATACCTGCTGCTGAAATACCTGGGGTTAGCAATTGGGCGCCGCCGTCAACGGAGTCTTTGGCTACTTGCTGACGCTTGGCAGTTTGCTCAGGACTTTCATGCAGGAAAATCCCCATAAGTAAGAGCCCTGTGCCAACTGAGGGTTCAGTAATGATGCTAGGTACAGGAAGAAAACCATAAGCATTTTCTGCAAGGTATTCGCCAGCATCAAAATAGCCGTCAATTGGGTCAATAAAACTGGTGCTGGCCAATGCGGTATGTCCAAGTAACAGCGAGCTTGTAATAGCAAGGCGAAACGTCGATTTCATCGTAGTGATTTCCCTATAGCGCAACGATAGTCATAACAGTGTTATGGTTCAAGTATTTGGATAATTAGTCTGGTTGATAGCTGATACGATAAATGGCATCGGCCGCATCATCTGACACCAATAATGCACCATCAGGCATTGTAAGCACGGCAACAGGTCGCCCCCAACTTTGTTCGCCTTGCAGCCAGCCGGTGGCAAACGGCTGGTAATCTTTAACTTTGTTACCATCAAGCACCACCTGCATCACACGGTAGCCTACTTTACTACTGCGGTTCCAAGAGCCGTGCTGGGCGATAAAAATACTGCCTTGGTATTCAGCAGGGAACTGCTTTCCAAGATAAAACTCCATCCCTAATGCGGCCACATGAGCGCCAAGGTTGAGTTCAGGCGGTGTATTGAGTTTGGCTTTTTCTGCATCATAAAATTCAGGGTCTTTAATGTCAGCGTTATGAACGTAAGGGAAACCAAAATGCTGACCTTCTTTACTGACACGGTTTAGTTCATCATCAGGTAAGTCATCACCCATCATGTCGCGGCCATTATCAGTAAACCATAGCTCACCTGTGTCGGGGTGAAAATCAAACCCGACACTGTTACGCACGCCTTGGGCAATTGTAGCGGTTTGTTTGGTTTCTATATCGAGGGCTAAAATTGATGAGTATGGCAGGGGATCATCACACACATTACAAGGTGCGCCGATAGGGATATAAAGCTTACCGTCGGGGCCGAATTTGATGTTCTTCCAGCCGTGATGGGCTTTATTTGGCAATTTATCATAAACAAGTTCTGGCTTTGGGATAGTGGGTAAACTGGTTTCGATAGAGTTATAGCGCCAAATTTTATCGACTTCGGCGACATATAAGTCACCATCATGGAAGGCAAGTCCTGATGGTAAGAACAAGTCTTTGGCAAGGGTGATTTGCTGGTCAGCTCGGTTATCTTTATTGCTATCAATAAGTGCATAAACATTACCAGCGCGGCGACTGCCCACAAATAAGGTGCCATTGTCGCCTAAAGCCATTTGGCGGGCGTTTTTAACATTATCGGCATAGAGTTCAATGCTAAAGCCATCAGGCAATTGAATTTTTTCTAACGGTAGGGCGTAGGCTGTAACTGACATGCCCAGGTTAAGCCCTAAGCCGCATATTAGTGATTTAACCAAAACGGATATATTGTTCATGTTATTCATCCCTGTACTGAAAAAGCCAACTCAATTTATTCAATCCAATCTAAGCTATTTAAACCAAACTATTCAATTCAATCATAGTGGCGTTATTATTAAGACTATTGTTATAAAATGATTGAAAAATAAACTCTATATTAGCGGATCTCGTTAGATAAGGAAGTGAAATAAGGGGGCTTTTTTGTCTCTGTAAAACTCAGCGTTTAAGGATTGCATCTATTAAGAAAACCGCTTTTGAGGCACAATAGCGCCCAATTATCCGCAATCGACTTTTTAGGAACCCTAAATGACGCAAATCACTATTACTACGCCTGACGATTGGCACTTACATTTCCGTGATGGAGACATGTTAGAAGAAACGGTTCCGGCGACTGCTCGCTTATTTAAACGTGCGATTGTGATGCCAAATCTAGTGCCACCAGTAACCGATGCGACAATGGTGTCTGCTTACCGTGAGCGTATTTTAGCGGCTCGTCCTGCTGGCAGTTCATTCGAGCCATTAATGACATTGTTTTTAACCAATAACACCACAGCCCAAGACATCATCGATGCTAAAGCGGCAGGTGTGGTTGCAGCAAAGCTTTATCCTGCTGGTGCTACGACTAACTCTGATGCAGCAGTGAAAGCATTGGATGCGTTATTTCCGATTTTTGAAGTCATGGCCGAGCAAGGCATGTTATTGCTCATTCACGGTGAAGTGACTGAGTCGCACATTGATATTTTCGATCGCGAAAAGGTATTTATCGATCGCTACATGGCGCGCATTGTTGCGGCGATGCCAAACCTTAAAGTGGTATTCGAGCACATCACCACTAAAGATGCGGCTGAGTTTGTGGCTGATGCACCAAGCAACATTGCTGCGACGATTACACCACAGCATTTATTGTTAAACCGTAACGACCTATTGGTAGGCGGCGTGCGCCCACATAACTTCTGCTTACCAGTGCTTAAGCGCAATATTCACCAGCAAGCATTGCAAGCTGCAGTGGCAACAGGCTCAAGTAAGTTCTTCTTAGGTACAGATTCTGCGCCACATGAAAAGCACCGCAAAGAATCAGCGTGTGGTTGTGCAGGTTGTTACAGCGCATGGAGTGCACTAGAGCTATACGCACAAGTATTTGATGACTTAGGCGCGCTGGATAAATTAGAAGGTTTTGCCAGCTTCCATGGTGCCGACTTTTACGGCCTACCTCGTAACACAGGCACAGTGACATTAGTGAAAGAAGAGTGGACTGTGCCAGAGCAAATCATCTTGCCAAACGATAATCCAATCGTGCCATTTTTTGCGGGTGAAACGGTTAACTGGAAAGTGAAAACAGCTTAATAAGTCTCGGTTGTTTTTATTTAAATAAGAAAAAAGCCAGCTTAATGCTGGCTTTTTTGTGGCTTTGTATCAACTTAACTATATTGGTACTTAGAAGCAAAGCACTGAGCAGTGTTTTTTATGCCATTCTATGTTTAGGTTTTAGGGGCAGAGTTTTAATTATTATTGAAGTGGGGTACTTTCATTAATGGTAAAAGGAAAGGAGGTGAAAGGAAATGAATATGATTGTGTCATGCAATGAGTGCTTTCAAAAGCTAGCAGTGAAACCTAAACAGAATAATATTAGGTTAGTAATACTAGCTTGCGTTGCAATGATAGCTTTTTCGGTTAATTCAGAAGAAGCTAAAGAGCATCATGATGTCTTTATTTCCCAAGTACCTCATGTCAGCCAAGGAACGTTAAAAAGGCTTGATGGCAATAGTCTGCAATTTACCCATATAAAACCACGCCCTATTGATGTGTGGTTACCTGAAGATTACCCTGCTAAGGCTCCTTATGCCGTGGTGTATATGCATGATGGTAAGGTGCTATTTGATGCCACTCAGTCGTGGAATGGTACAGCGTGGGAAGTGGATGAAACCGCTGCAAACCTTAATAAAAATAAAGATATTAAGCCTTTTATCGTGGTGGGTATTCATAATGCTGAGCAGTCTCGCCATAGCGAATATTTTCCGCAAAAGCCGTTTGAGTCGTTAAGTGAAGATACCCAAACCAGTTTGTATCAAACCCAGCGCAATGAAACTGAAAAGCTATTAGCGCAGGCGGTGTATTCTGATAAGTATGCTGAGTTTATCGTTACTGAGCTAAAACCCTATATCGATACTCACTTCAAGGTCGCAACAGATAAGCAAAATACCTTTATTATGGGCTCAAGTATGGGAGGGTTAATCTCTTGGTATACGGCGTTAGAGTACCCGAATATATTTGGCGGTGCCGCTTGTTTATCGACTCATTGGCCAGGCTCTTTTGCTACAGAAAATAACCCGATACCACAGGTGTTTAATCAGTATTTAGCTAAGCAAATTGCCACTAAGCCTCAAGTGAAATTGTATTTTGATTATGGCGATCAAACCCTTGATGCTATGTATCCGCCACTTCAAGCTGATGTGGATAAACTGTTTGAGGCTGCTGAGTATGATAAAGAGCTATGGCAAAGCCACTTTTTTAAAGGTAAGGCTCATACTGAGGATGACTGGGCTGAGCGACTAGCAATTCCAATGACGTTTTTATTGAATAAATGAGTCAGTTTGTAAGTTGAGCCGCTGTTGGCGAGAGTGCAAAAACAGGTTTTATCATTGATGCTTTCGCTTTACTGTTTTAAGTACCGTTTTACCTTGGCTTTTTGGAAAATGGTCATGGGGGGATATTATTCATTTTAAGCTGTTAACCTACCTTATATAACTAGCCTATTTATTCATCTATTTGTAATACTCATTAGGGTAAGCCTCTTGCCTTTAATATGTAAATTCATACCTATATAGTTAATTGTGATAATACAATCCACATTTTAAATTCTTTATAATTAGCGCCTTGAATCAGAATATGACGCCATTGCAAGGGGCATTAAATACATGAAAAAATTCACTGTATTTGCGGCATTAGTCAGCTGTTTACTGATGCTGGTGGTCAGCAGTCACTCGGAGGGAACTGTGTTGGGTATATTCAAAAAAGCAGTTGATGTTGAAGTTTTTCCTGCAGTTTCAGGAAGAATTACACTGCACGGTAAGCCTGTTGAAGGCCTTAAATTACGTCGAGGCTACCTCTATATCAATGTCATGGAAGATGGTGTTTATGATTACACTACGACAGGCAGCAATGGTGAGTTTAGCTTTCCTGAGATTGTCATTCAGTCAACGCACCCAAATGGTTTATTTTCTACCAATATTATCTCTCAAATTATTCGTGTTGAAGACGATCGCTATGAGGAATATCAAGATCCTTATATATGGGCTACAAAATCCAGAGGGATAAAACACAGTCCCTATTTTCAAGAACGTCTGGCTTCGCTGAATTGTGAGCTTACAGAGGAAGAAATGGTTCATCATGTTATTAACGACAGCTACGAGCAAGGTGTCGTTAGATATGAAATTGACAGCATTTGTCGCTGGCCTGAACTAGAAAAAATTGAAGTAGAAAAACGTAAAATTCATGGTAAGTATTAAACCCTTAAATTAGTTAAATTAAACATTTACAAGGATTGTTAAATGCCTATTTTATCTCCAAAACTTGCGGCAGAATTATCGCAAGCGACGTACTCTCTCATTGATATGCAATCTGAATTTGGCGGTAGAACTAAATTCGGAAATGCCTACATTAATAATCATTATGACTTTCAAGCTAAAGGTATTGGTAAAACGGGAGGATTTGTAATGAATCGCCATTCCGGTTTTGCTGCTATGGGAGTGGGTAAAGGTCAGTATCAAGGAGATGCTGTAATTGCAATACGAGGTACTCAGTTTAACTCTATTGCTGATTGGTCTACCAATGCTCAAATAGGCTTAACATCGAGTGAAGGGGGGCAAATTGTCCATGCAGGATTTAATAATGCATTTAACTCTTTACGTCCTCAATTCAAAACCTTTTTAGACCAATGGCGTACGGCAAATCCTGGAAAAGCTGTTCATTGTGTCGGGCACAGTTTAGGTGGTGCCTTAGCATCGTTAACGGCGGATTGGGCAGCTTTAAGCAACTATTCATCGAACGTTAACTTATACACTTTTGGTGCGCCGAGAGTGGGTCAGCAAAGCTTTGCCAACAAAAACACTAATCGATTAAATAAAATCCACCGTTGTACCCATGGTGCAGACTTGGTTCCAAAGGTACCGCTTTGGCCATTTATTCATGCACCTTACAAAGGTTTTGAATATCGACTTGATAACAGCCAAGGCCTGAAAATTAGTGCGCATGGTATGGATCCGGATGAAGGTGCAGTGCCTGGGTATCTTGTCTCTGCAGATACCGAAAGCTGGGCTCATTTAAGCACTAAAGCTAATGAATACTTACAGCCTGTAAAGCTGAAATATGAAAACCGTAACCAAGCAAGTTACAGTGACTACTGGAGTGATAGGTTAAGTGCTGCGTTAATTACTATTTTAAAAGAAACGGGTTATTACGCTGCAGTTGCAGCTCAAGCGACAATTTCTGCAGGGCTAACTTTCTATGATTTGGTGGCAAAAACCTTAGAAAAAATTGCATCAGCAGCTAGTGCTGCAGCTGAGGAAGTCAGAGGTCTGTTAGGGCATATGCTCGCCTTTGCCGGTTCTGTGGTTACCGTGGTTACCGATCTAACTTATGCAACTATTCGAATGATTTTCGATAAGATGCTTAAGCGTTTGTATGAAGGTGTGAGGCAGGCTATTAAGTCGGTATATAAGTAACTTTCACCTTAGTTGAACTATTAACTAAGAAATAAGAAATAAAAACACCGTTTAATGTTTATGTTAAACGGTGTTTTTGTGATTTTTAGTAGAAAAATGCCATTAAGTGCTAAGATTTTTTGTTTCTTATGATGACAAACTACTTAGCGTTTAGGTTTACGACTTGCACCTGGTTTGCCTTTACCACCTTTAGCATTACCTTTCCCTTTGGCTTGTCCCTTAGTTTGTCCTTTACCACCGCCCTTTGCTTGGCCTTTATGTTTGCTACTGCGGTTGTGCTGCATAAAGTGTTCAGGGCCTTCGATTTTATCACGCAGTGATTGCGTTTTGGGTTTAGGCTTAGGCTTCTTTTTTGGGGCTGATTTTTTATCTTCTGATGATGAGTCTTTGATCATATCAAATAGCACATCTAATTCTTGTTTATCTAAGTCACGCCATTCGCCAATCGGTAAACCTTTAAGGCTAACGTTCATAATCTGTTGACGCTCAAGTTTAGTGACTTCAAAGTTAAAGTATTCACACATACGGCGAATTTGACGGTTAAGTCCTTGGACTAATACAATTTTAAATGCATAAGGCGAGACTTGTTCGACCTTACACTTTTTAGTCACAACGCCAAGAATAGGCACACCTGCGCCCATTCCTTTGATAAAGTCATCAGTAATCGGTTTATTCACGGTCACGACATATTCTTTATCGTGATTATTACCCGCACGAAGAATTTTATTGACTAAATCACCGTTGTTAGTCAGGAAAATTAACCCTTGGGAGTCTTTATCTAAACGTCCAATAGGGAAAATTCGCGTTGAATGGTTAACAAAATCGACGATGTTATCGCGTTCAGTGCCTTCGGTTGTGCTGACGATACCAACGGGTTTATTAAGGGCGATAAAGACTAAGTCTTCAGCATCTCGTGGCTCAATATCTTGGCCATTCACTTTGACCTTATCGCCAAATGAAACTTGATCACCCACTTGTGCTCGTTTGCCATTGATAAAAACATTACCTTGCTCAATAAATCGATCGGCATCGCGTCTTGAGCATATGCCACTTTCACTGATGTATTTATTTAGGCGGATGGCTGAGTCTGTCACTGTGGTTTTCCTGTGAATAGAGATTACGCTGTAAAAAGGTTAAGTTTAACAGGCAGAGTTTATCAATTTTTGGCAATTTTGCCTAAGCTTACTGACTGACTAATTGGGATTGGCAACCAGTAAAGCCAAGATTATGGATAGAAATCAATTAAAGGATGTTTAATGCACTTACAACTTAGAGGTGTTAAATCTGAAGATTTAGAGCACTTATTTCAATTTCAATGTGAGCCCGAGGCCAATGAAATGGCTGATTTTCCTGCTAGAGATCGTAATGCATTTTTTGAACATTGGTATCAGAATATTTTGAGTAATCCTGCAATCGCTGCACAAGCGATCATTGTTGACGATGTCGTAATTGGTAGCATTGTGCTGTGGCAAAGCGAGAACCAATGGCTTTTGGGTTATTGGGTTGGTCGTGAGTATTGGGGAAAAGGCTATGCGACTAATGCATTACGGCTATTTTTATCAGCGCACTCAACTCGGCCTATTTTTGCTGAAGTGGCTCAACATAATGTAGGCTCAATAGCAGTCTTGAATAAAAATGGTTTTACGCCAATGGGTGTTGTAGAAGAAGCTGACTGCGATAAACCATTGCTGGCTTTTGTACTAAAAAATTAGGGTAGAAAGCGCTTTTTAGGTTCGGTAAATTGATTGATGATCACAACAATAAACGCCTGTGAGGGCTAATATTAAATGACTTAATCGATAAGGTGGTTAGTACTCACTATCGCCTTGGCCATTATTTAATGTTGCGCTTAATACATAACGTTTTGACTTGGAGGTGCTATGTTCAATAACCCTTCTCTTATTACTCGTACAGCCATAGGCAAGCTGATTGGTTTAGTGATTGGTTTACTGTGCTTTTGGATAATTCCTCTGTTTTCGCCCGATACAAACACACAATTTTTGTGGGGCATACTGTTATGGTATATCACCTTTGGTGCGATTATCGGACTTGTTGGTGTGTTTGATTATCATCCCATTTTAAAGATTTCATTACCTTGGTGGCTTACCGCTATTGTGATGGGCTGCTGGTTAAATCTGGTATTAACATTGTTAGCATACGATCAAATACAAGCGATGATGGTGGCTATATTTGGCTTTAATGGGGTGTTTCAATCACCATTTTGGTTTGTGGCTGATGGCCTAATCGCAGGCTTTATTATTGGTTTAGCCGCCACTAAATGGGGTGGGTATGGCGCGATGACTGCTGGCAAATAATAAATATCAGCTAAGGTGCTAAAAAGATAATGAATTGGGTAATATTTAGCTGTCTACAAAGGTGATTAAATACTTGCCGATAACTGCTGTGTGGCTGGCTTTCATTGTTAGGCGTGATAAACTTTGCGGCTTAATTATTGGGAGTGGTTATGTCTTTTTCGTCGTTGCAGTTATTGCCTTTGTTAGTTAAGCAGTTAACTCGGTTAGGCTACGAGCAGCCTACGCCTATTCAACAGCAGGCGATACCAGTGGTATTGTCTGGTAAAGATGTATTAGCTTGCGCGCAAACGGGCACAGGAAAAACAGCCGCTTTTACATTACCAATCATTCAAATGTTGTTGCAATCAAAAGCAACAGCACCTCAAGTCAATGACAGTGTTGATGACAAGCAAGATTCGTTAGCGAATGACACCCAAACGTTAATTTTGGTGCCTACCCGAGAGCTTGCTCAGCAAGTGCATCAACATGTTGAAAAATATGCATCTGGCACCGATATTCGCTCTGTGATTGTTTATGGCGGAGTCAGTATCAAAGCTCAAGCTAATGCGATCCAAGCAGGCGTTGATATTATCGTTGCCACACCAGGGCGCTTACTCGATCATTTACGTAATCGAGTGATGTCATTATCCAAGCTTAAACATTTAGTATTTGATGAAGCCGATCGCATGCTGGATATGGGCTTTAGAGATGAAATCATCGAAGTGTTGAAACGTGTACCAAAAGAGCGTCAAACACTCCTGTTTTCAGCCACCTTGGATGAACGCATTTTTAAATTCAGTAAACGCTTATTAGATTCACCTCAAGTGATTGAAACTCATCAACGAAACAGCACTGCAGCGAGTATTGTTGAGCGAGTATATAACGTTGATAGCAAGAGAAAGTTATCACTATTAAGTCATCTCATTAAAAAAGAAGATTGGCAACAAGCGTTAATTTTTAGCCGCACTAAACAGGGCGCAGATAAAGTCGCTGCGCAATTACAGCAAGCCGGCGTTAATGCTGCAGCCTTTCATGCGGATCTTTCACAAGCTGTGCGTGAGAGTGTGTTAACTCATTTTAAATCAGGTGAAATTAACGCGTTAGTTGCGACAGATGTTGCCGCCAGAGGATTAGATATTAACGAACTAAATTATGTGGTTAATATTGAGCTTCCTTTCCAGAATGAAGACTATATTCATCGTATTGGCCGAACAGGCCGTGCAGGTAACACAGGCCAAGCAATTACATTATTAAGTGTTGATGACGAGCCACAACTGATCAAGCTAGAAGCTTTTTTAGATAGGCGACTACCACAGCAATGGTTACCAGGGTTTGAGCCTGATTTAACCCAGGTTGCTCCTGTGACGCGTAAAACGAAGAAAGGCTCGCTAAAGCAACAAGCTCGACAAAAAGCGCTTGCAAAATCGAAACGAAAGTAGCAAATATGTATTAACCTTTTCAAAGTGTTACGTGTTTTTCTTTAACTATTTTTAATGTTACTACATCTATTGTGGTCACCATCACACTTTATTCTCTGTTCATTATTTTGCTATAAAAGCGTCATCTTGCTGTCATCAAGATGGCGTGAATTTGTCACAAAGCCTGCTTATCTTATGTTCACTAATTTAGCCCCCAATTAATGATGTGAGCAAACTTAAGGATAGATTATGAGCAAGGCGACATTCGACCCAACCAAATATAACAAAAGCAATAATGTGCCATTTGCCACCGTGATGGAAAACCATTTATCACGTCGTGACTTTGTAAAACGTGGCTTAGGGTTAAGTGCTATGACAGCGTTTGCTGGAACAGGATTAGCAGCATGTAGTTCTGATAACGATTCAAGCACACCGCCGCCAACCACCACGCCACCACCAGCAGAAACTCCGCCGACTAAAAGCTCTGCGGTACTAGGTTTTGACTCTATTACTGGCTCAAAACTTGATGCAGTTGCAGTACCTGCAGGATATTCTGCTTATGTACTTGCTCCATGGGGTACGCCTCTCAACAGTAAAGCAAATGCGTGGAAAGAAGACGGCTCAAATACTGCTGTAGATCAAGAAAACGCTGTAGGAATGCATCATGATGGGATGCATTTCTTTCCGTTAAATGACGCAGCAGATGATGGTTTGCTTTGTATTAACCATGAATATATTAATCAAAATGCCTTACACCCAATGGGGCCAACGCTTGATGCTAATGGTAAGCGAACTGTCATTGATGAAGTGCGTAAAGAGATTAATGCCCATGGTATTTCTGTTGTGCGTATTCAGTTAAAAGACAACATGTGGCAAGTGGTTGAAAACGACTCACATAATCGCCGTTTTACTGGTGCAACAGTCATGGATGTTGCCGGCCCATTAGCTTATACATCTTATTTAGAAACTCGTTATTCGCCAGATGGCAGCCAAGCTCGTGGTACATTGAATAACTGCGGTAATGGCTACACGCCTTGGGGAACATACCTGACTTGTGAAGAAAACTGGCCTGGTTATTTCGTCAGTCATGGCACTTTAACTGAAGATCAAAGCCGTATTGGGATTTCAACTTCAGATACTCGCTACGGTTGGAACCACTTAGCAGGGAATGATGAAGAGCGTTTAGATGAATTTGCTCGTTTTGATATTACACCGACAGGTTCAAGTGCTGCTAATGATTACCGCAATGAAGCTAATGGCCACGGTTATATTGTAGAAATCGACCCATATAACCCTCACTCTCGTGCTGTTAAACGTACCGCTTTAGGGCGTTTTCGTCACGAAGGCTGTACTTTTGGTAAGCTAGAGGCTGGTAAGCCAATTACATTTTATTCTGGCCATGATTCACGTTTTGAGTACTTATATAAATTTGTTTCAGATGCCGTTTGGGATGAAGCGGATGCCAATGCGACTAATCGTTTAGCAATGGGCGATAAGTACATGAATTCAGGTACGTTATATGTGGCTAAATTCAGTGAAGATGGCGTGGGTGCTTGGTTACCATTAACACTTGATAGCACGACAACTGATGGCAACACATTAGCCGATAGCTTCGATTCGGTGGCTGCGATTATCTTAAATACGGCAGGTGCTGCTGACTTAGTAGGGGCAACACCAATGGATCGTCCTGAGTGGGCTGCAGTTGACCCATTTACTGGCAGTGTATATCTGACTTTGACCAACAACACAAAACGCACAGATGATACCAATCCAGCTAATCCACGTTTGAATAATAGCTTTGGTCATATTATCCGTTGGGATGAAGGTGAAGAAGCAACGGAGTTTAACTGGGATATTTTTGTCTTTGGTGCACCTACTGATGCAGATGAAGAGACTAACATCTCTGGCTTGAATGACTTAAATCAGTTTGCAAGTCCTGATGGCTTGGCTTTCGATCAGCGCGGCATTATGTGGGTTCAAACTGATAATGGTGCAGATGAAGTTGAAGAGTACACCAATGATCAAATGCTAGCGATTGTGCCATCAACTTTGGTTGATGAGGACGACAATCAGCAAGTGGTTTCTGCGGACAATCAAAGTGAGCTAAAACGCTTCTTTGTTGGGCCAAATGGTTGTGAGGTGACTGGTTTTGCGATTACATCTGATTACAGCACGGTATTTGCCAATATTCAGCATCCAAGCAATTGGCCTTATTCAAGCAATGCAGCAGAAGAAACTCCTGCAGGTATGACATTACGCCCTCGTGATGCAACTGTTGTTATTCGTAAAAATGATGGCGGTGAAGTCGGCGTTTAAAGGCTTACGATGATTGATTAAAACTTCTGATTAAGATTTTTGATTGATTATCACTCAGTGTCATGATTAAAACCCTGATAGACTCTCTATCAGGGTTTTATTTTTATCATAGGTTTAAAGGGGCGTTATGTTTAATGGTATTCATCATGTAGCGATTATCGCAAGTGACTATGTACGCTCGAAGTATTTCTACACTCAAGTATTAGGCTTTACAGTACTCGCTGAAAATTATCGTCAAGAACGTGACTCGTATAAGCTGGATTTACAGCTGAAGGACGGCACGCAAATTGAGCTTTTTTCTCTTCCTCATTCGCCGAAAAGACTCAGTTATCCTGAGGCGCAAGGCTTACGTCATTTAGCTTTTAAAGTGGATGATATCCATCAGGCTGTTGCACATTTACAGCAACACAATATTGATGTTGAACCGATTAGAGTCGACGAATATACAGGCAAGTCATTTACCTTTTTTAGCGATCCTGACGATCTACCGTTAGAGATCTATGCCATTGGCGAACAAGATTAATCAATTTTCAGTAGATGGGCCTTTTGACTGCTGTATGTAAACAATTCATTATTTGATTTAATGGCTAGATAAATCCTGTTTTGATTGAGTTCATTGGCTCAGATGCAGCATGTAGGTCTTATGTGACTTCTCGCGATTCCCTACTCACTACAAGCTTCAAGCTACGTTTCTAAACACTTTTCTCTTTTATTCTATTCCTCTTTAAATACCTTTAGCGATCGCAGGACGTTATTTATTCGTTTTCTCTACTGAATCATTTTAATGTAAATCTAAATGATAATGATTTACATTATTGTTGTTAGTTTGTTACCATCCGCGCGAATATTAGGAATATGTTAACAAAGGACAGTGTGTAACATGAAACAAGCCAACCAAAAACATTTATCACTAGGCGCACAAGCCGTAGCAGCCGCTCTCGTTTTCTCTTCTCCTATCGTCTCTGCAGATCAAGAAGTTAAAGAGACCTGTAACCCGGAAGTTAGCGGAATTGAGTGCGATAAAAACCAAACTGCTGAAGCCATTGAGCGTATTAAAGTTCACGGTGTAAAGAACGCCGTTTACTTATCTGAAGCCTCTGGCGATTTGCGCCGTGTTGCAGATCTTGTTGATACACCACAAGTCATCACTGTATTAACCCAAGATCAAATACAAGAATCAGGTAAAACAGATTTAAAGGATATCTTGTCAGCACAAGCAGGTATTACTTTAGGTACTGGTGAAAACGGTAACGCCTTTGGCGATCGCTACATTATTCGTGGTCATGAAGCGCGTAGTGATGTTTTTGTTGATGGTCTGCGCGATCCAGGTATGACAACCCGTGAAAGTTTTGCCACAGAAGTTGTTGAAATCACTAAAGGTCCGAGTTCGACATTTGCAGGTCGTGGTTCTTCAGGTGGTGCGATTAACAGTGTGACTAAAAAAGCGTCAACATCGTACAACTTGGGCCGTGTTGATTTGGCATTAGGTACTGACGATCATCGCCGCTTAACTTTAGATTATAACTATGCCGTGTCAGATACTGTCGGTTTACGTGTCAATGGTTTACTTGCTGATGAAGATAAGCCTGGCAGGGAAGGCATTAGCCGTGAGCGCAATGGTGTGCAACTTTCAGCAGTATTTGAGCCAACAAACGATTTGTCTTTCATTGCTGATGGGTATTATTTAGATGCAAAAGATGTGGCTGATTTAGGTAGCTACTTTGATCAATCTACCCGTGAGCCCATTTCTGATATCCCTGTATATGCACAAGAATCAGATTTTCTAAATTCAGAAGTGCTGACTTTTACCCTGCGCACTCAATATGACATTAACGATAATCTGACCTTTTATAATGCGACTCGTATTGGTAAAACTGAAAACGGTTATATCACCACAGGTGCTCGTGGAACGACACGCAGTGAATCAGATCCTGTCGCACCAGGTGTTGATACTCTGACTTTAAGTACTCATCAAGGTAACCAAGAAGTTGATTACATCAGCACCCAATTTAATTTGTTTTGGAATACACAAATTCTAGGCATGGAGAACAAGTTTGTTTTTGGCCTAGAGTATACCGATCAGCAAGTTGATAACGGTGTTTATGATATTGAATTTGCCAACGAAACTAACTGTATAACAGCAGGGAGGCGTGGTGACTCTGGTGCTTACTGTATGTTAGATGGTGACGGTAACCCTGTCGACAATATCGATAAACTTATGGGCCGAACTTACACTAAAGGCATCAATGATGCTGAGTATCAAATAGAGACCATTTCAGCTTACTTTATGGATACAGTAGCGCTTACAGACGATCTAGAGCTGTTCTTTGGTGTTAGACAAGATAGCTTTGATTATCAGAACGATACATCGAGCAGTCGAAATGGAGATGTGTTGTACGAATATGATGACAGCATGTTTAACGGACACCTTGGGTTAGTGTATAGCATCACTGATGAAGGGAATATATATGCTAATTACAGTACTGCAACCAATATCAATGGTGGTGAGTCAGACTTAGGCGCAAGCTGTGGTTATGGTGGGGTATGTGGTACTGCTGAACAAGCGCGTGCAGCCGATCCAGAATTAGTTGAAAACATTGAACTTGGTACTAAATGGATGCTATTTGATGACAGTGTGATGTTTTCGGCGTCAGTTTTCCAAATCACCAAGAGTGACGTAATGGAAAGTGTGGGCGACAGCTACTCAACACTTGGCACATTAAATACAGGTAAAAATCGAGTTCAAGGTGTCGAGTTTGGCATGGTGGGTAATATCACTGAAGCATTAAGCGTGCAATTTTCAGCAGCGATTATGGATTCAGAGGTGCTTGAATCATTCAATGAAGAAAGCGTAGGCCTTGCGTTGAGTAACTTTGCTGATGAAAGTGCATATCTACAATTACGTTATCAAATTAATGAAGCGTTTGTAGTTGGCGCAGGTTATACCTATCAAAGCGAAATGTACGGCGGGCAACCTGATACTGCAGCGGGTTATGATGATGAAAACGGCCGATACAGCATTGTTGTTCCAGATTACCAAGTGGTTGATTTATTTGCTAACTACAACGCAACTGAGTCATTAACTTTCCGCTTGAATGTGGGTAACGTGCTAGATGAAGAGTATTTTACAGCCGCTTATCGCTCGGGCGCATTTATGTACCTTGGCGATGCTAGAAATGCTAAATTGTCAGCGACCTATGAATTCTAAGGATTGAGTTGAGTTAACTAATGATTGTAATTGAGCAAATACTGTCTAAAGAAGACGTAAAAGCATATCGACAAACTTTGCAGTCAGTCCCTTGGGATGACGGTAAAAATACGGCAATGGGAATGGCTGCGGCAGTCAAGCAAAACAGCCAAGCACTGGCCAGTGACGCTAAGGTTCAACAGTTGGCAAACCAGTTGTTGAATAAAATAGGTGAAACACCCAAAGTGGTTTCTGCTGCATTACCGCATCAGATATTTCCGCCGTGTTTTAACCGCTATTCAGAGTCTGAAGAATATGGCTTTCATGTTGATGCAGCAGTGATGCGGGTACCCAATACTCAGGTTGTGCTGCGTAGTGATGTATCGATGACAGTATTTCTCTCTGAACCCGATGAATATGATGGCGGTGAGTTGATTATCGCCACTGAATTTGGCGAGCAGTCCATTAAATTGCCTGCGGGCTATGCGGTTGTTTACCCGTCCAGTAGTTTGCATAAAGTGACAGCGGTGACACGTGGTGAGCGAGTTGCTGCAATCACTTGGATGCAAAGTATGGTGTCAGAATCGGTTTTAAGAGAAAATTTATATCAACTTGATCAGTCAATTCAATCGCTTATTGCTGCAGGCAATACGCCGCGAGCAGAATTGGATAGACTGCATAATGTTTACCACAATTTGATACGCCAATTTGCTCATTTATAATCGGCATGAATCACTGTTAACGATACTCAGTATGAGCAGTTAATACTGACAAATCTGAGCAATAAACAAACCTAAGAAAGCGAACGTTTTCTTAGGTTTTTTGTTTTTTAACATAAGTTAATTAGTGAAAGAAACCATCAGCTTGTATATTAGCGGCCATTAACGGATAGCGATATGCACTTTACTGTGTTGATCGTTGCATTTAATTCTATTTTAATCTTGGTTAAGTAGGCTCTCGTGTCCTCAAAACCGAGGGGTTTATTTTTGGAGAGAACAACCCACCATGCAAGCTACTGGTATCCTCAATACCCTTAAAAAAGTTGATCAAAGTAAAACCTTCCAAGGTTTTGTTATCTTTGTGATTATTGTTTCTGCATTATCTATTGGTGCCCACACTTACCATTTACCGCCTTGGCTTGAGCAAAGCTTATGGGTATTGGATATTGCGATCACTGGCTTTTTCTTATTTGAGTTGATCATTCGATTTATGGCCAGTGATGGTATTAAGTCTTTCTTTTCCAAAGGCTGGAATATTTTCGATACCATTATCGTCATTGGCAGCTTAGTACCACTCGGTGGCTCGACCATTTTATTGGCAAGATTGCTGCGCATATTTAGGGTACTGAGATTAGTTTCTATGGTGCCAGAGTTAAGAATGCTGATTAATGCACTATTAAAAGCGATCCCAAGAATGGGTTATATCGCACTGCTCATGTTCGTAATTTTCTATATCTATGGCGCTATTGGCAGCATGTTTTTTGCCAATGTGAATGACTTTTTATGGGGCGATGTATCGATTGCGATGCTGACCTTGTTCCGAATTTCGACGTTCGAATCATGGACATCGATCATGTATGAAACCATGGAAGTATACCCATTAAGCTGGCTGTATTATTTAAGCTTTATTTTCTTAACCACCTTTGTTTTCCTCAATATGATGGTAGGCGCCGTGCTTGATGTCATGGGCGAAGAAACCAAAATCATGCGAGAAGAGCAGGGCGAGAATGAAGCTGAGTCAGGAGCTGAAAATAGAGCTGAAGTGGCGACTGCAGAAGATATTAAACAGCTTAATGCCAAGATAGATAGGTTAACTGAGTTGTTGGCTAAGAAAAGCTAACCGTTATTTAGCAACAAAAAAGGCTTCCAAGTGGAAGCCTTTTTTAAATGGTTTTAAAATTATGGATTAACAGTAAAGCGGTTTACTGTCACTTCACTACCTGCGATAGCAGCTGGATTACGTAAAAAGAAATTACCGATTAACAACCCATTCATGTATTTACGAACTTTATAATCGCCGTATGCAGTAACTAAGTCTTCAAAGCTATTGTAGCTTTCAAATCCACCAGTTGGACAAGAGTAACTCTCTGAGTTATCACAAATAAACTTTCCGGCATAAGTGCCAGACATATGGTAATCAAAACGAGAGTTCACTTTTTTACCCGCTTCGTCAGTTGTTTGAAGGTAAATATTCATCCAGCCACTTTCAAAGCCGGTTACATCGATATCAAAAGAGTGTTCTTTTAAAGTTGTGTTACCTGTCGTTTTTGCAAAAACATATGCGTTATCATCTTTTTTTACCACAGCTTTTACAGCACCAGAATCACCGTCAATGCTTTCAACCGTTAAGTTACTTAGGTTTTCTTCATTTACAACACCCGGAACTGGTTCAATAGGATTTAGATCAATTTTTTCAACCGTAAAATCATGAATGGTAAATTCAAACTCTTCTGTATTATCGTCTGCAACTCTTACGATAAAATTAGTTTGTAACTTTACGCCATCTATTCTTGACTCTAACGGATATCCACCAAAGGTTGCTATAAAGCTAGCTGTTGCGCCTTCACCTTCAAATTTTTGAATTTCTTTATATTTTCCGTTTTCTTTTTGTTTAACTGTGACTTCACCATTTGGGTAAATAACAGCATTTAGTGACTCACCATCAGTATCTAATAAATAGATATTCATATACATAGCGCTGGCTTCAAGTGAGGTTTCAACATTAAAACTAAAGTCAAATTGCTCAAGAGTGAATTCGCCAGAGCTAATTTTGAAATCTGGGTAGATCCATGGCTCTGCTGCTCCCCTCACTGGTGTAGCAATAAATGTTGCCGCACCTGTTACTGGATCATAAGATTGTAATTCTGCACCAGTAACCTGCTCTGGTTCTACTACTCTGTCTGTTGGTGTTGGAATGATGACAATTGGCTCACCAAATTTTGGTGGGTTGATAATGATTCCGCCAGTATTAGGATCGATTTGTAGCAAACCAAAATCAAAGTGTTTTTTAGGTTCAAAATCAATTGATGAAAATGCAGTGTCGTAGTTTCTCGCTGTAAATACTAAATCTGCATCTTGCTTAATATAACGATATGCAATTAACTCATTTTTAGTTCTGTTTTCTTGGGCTGTTAAACCGAAATGAAATGCCTTAGTGGTTGTGATAGTCGTTTCATCAAATAAGATGTCATCATTATGAGACTGGAAGGTAACAAAGCTATATGCTTCATTATCTACTGCAACTAACACTTCTGTCTCTGAACGATTAACTGTTTGACCATTCGAAGGCGTTTCTACAGTATAGTATGAGTAAGTATCAGTATATTTACCTTCAAGCTCACCTACAAAGTTAACTGCGATATTGGCTTCACCCACGACATCAAATTCAAAGTCAAAATTTGTTATATCACCAATTTCTTCTTGAAATTTCTGGCCGTTTTCATCTGTAACAGTGATTTGATAATCATTGGTACGCACAAAATGCACATTACCTTTGTTATCTTGAATAGCACAAACAGGGTGTTCAAATCCTACTGGGACATTCACATCACCATTTAACTTAACGCTTTCACCAACAGGGAGGCATTCTGAACTCAGTGCATTCATTTCTGAAACATTTTTCAATGCTGTACTCACTTCAATAGTACGGATTTCTGGGCTTGGTTCAGGTGTTGGGTCTGGCGAACTACTATCATCATCTGAATTACAACCTGCAAGAAATAATGCAGAAATGACTGATAATGCTAATACTGATTTTTTCATGTTTCTCCCTCAATGACAAAATTATAACGGTACTCGGTACGAATTGGGTGTAGATTATTCGTATTTAATACGTAATGCAAGTGTTTTTTCGTATTTAATACCTAATATTGATTTTATGTGAGATTCGTGCACAATGATCAGCAGTTGAAAGGGCACTTAATTAAAGAGTTAAAAGTAATGGCGAAGATTTCTAAAGAAGAGAAAGAAGCTAACTTTCAGAAGTATAACCAAATTATTTTGGATATCTTTTTTGAAAGTGGCTGGCATTGTGTGACGTATGACAACATTGCCAAAGTTGCAGGGGTGCGAAAGAGTACCTTACAAGGCTATTACGAATCGAATAAAGAGTTTGCTCATGCATTAAGAGGCAAAGTATTTCCGATTTTTGCTGAGCAATTAGATTTTAATTCGAAAGAGGCATTAACTGAGAGCTGGCATAAAGCGCTATCGGTTAAGCGCTTCCGTTATATTTTGAATATGCTTATTGCTAATTCAACTTTACCTGAGCCTTCTGACATGACCGTTAATGGTATGTCTAACCTGATCAAAATGGTTGATGGGCATTTTCCTGGCGAAGGTAGGGAAGTGGTTGAAGGTTTACTCGGTAAAACGATTTTGACGTTACTGGATGTGTAACCGGATAATTGATCGTCATTCAGTTTAATAACTCAATGGTGAGAAAATGAAAGCGGCCTTGGAAATGTTATTCCAAGGCCGCTTTTTTATCGGCTGGCATTTCTAAATAAATATGTTTGGGTTAATTTTCCTGATTAACCAGCGCCGCTAACATATACACCAAAGGGGCATTCCAGTTAATGGCGATTTCGTTGCTGGCATAACTGCAATCATGATCGAGGTAAGACTTTGCAGCTTGTTTTGATGGGTAAATGCCGCCTTGTTTTTTACAATCTTTGGCGTCCTGTTGCCCTGGTTGTGGCCCGCCAGCTAAAAAACCAGGAATAGGCGCTTTAATACCATCAGCCATAGAAGCACGGTGGTGAATATGCATCGGAGTTTGTTGGCCGATCCCTGTGACATAAGAGATACCCATTGGATTACGACCAAAAATGTAATCGACGATAGCTATAGCGTGCTTCTCATACAAACTGTTCGGCTTATCTTTATTGTTTATGATTTGGTTTACACGCAATAACGTTACCGCTTTATTGAGCATGTTTGAGTTACTGCCCCATACAAAATCATTTGGACTAATCGCAAGGCCGTAAGCTGAATTTTGCCCCACTTCAATCCAACGCTCTGTTAATGCCGTGAGTTGCTTTTTAGCTTCTTTTGCGATGGTGTTAGGCGTATCAGAGTGTGATGCTAGTGTGATTAAGGCTAACGTTTCGACTTTATCCCACTCAGGGTTACGCGGCTTTTTCGGTATTTCAACTTTACTGAGGTATTCACTATCGCCTGTTGCAGCAAAAAGCTCGGCAGCTGCCCATAACCACTCATCTTTTAAGTCATCACCTGCTGTGGCATATGTCCCAGTGTGGATATCACTCGGCTGTTGATAATGGATGGCTGGATTTTTCAATGACCATTGCCATGCTTGCTTTGCTGCCATTAATAATTGCTGGCTATAGCTATGACCATTTGTAGGGTTAATTGATAAGTGTTGATCATACTGGGCAAGGATCTGGCTGGCTTTGGCCATTGTAGCAGCGAACCCTAAGCTGGCTGCTGTGGATTTGGCAACAAGGTAACGAGGTTGGTCCATCTTATGGGGCATTTCTGTGTCGCCAGTAAACCGCTTAGTCGTGAGCTTATGGTACAAGCCACCATCATTGGGATCTTGCATGGTCAGCATCCAGTCAATATTCCACATTACTTCGTCAATGATGTCTGGTAATGCATTACCTGATTCAGGAATATTCAAGTTAAGGTTAATGACGGCATTGGACTGTTCTGATACCGCTGCAAGTAAGGTATACACTGTGATATTTGAGTTCACTATGTACTTATTATAATCGCCAGCATCGTACCAACCTTTAGGAGATGAAATGACGGTGCCAACAGGGCGCGCTTTAGATGCCGCTGATTCGTGCACATACACAATAGTGTCTGGATGAGCAGCAGGTCTCGCATATTGGCCAGCAAATTCTTTTTGAATCACAGCGCCGCTGCGATTATAAAAATAGGCTTTAATGGCCGCAGCTAATGGTTTGTTATAACGCTCATCTGAAATAGTAAATGGCAGTGATTGCGGTATTGAGTCAACTTTTATGAAGTACTCACCTTGCTGAGTCACTTCGTCAAAATGCGCAAGCTTTACGTTGTCACCAGATGCTTCCCATGTTTTGGCTTCAGATAACTTTCCTTGAAAAACCGTTTTACCTGTTTGCCGCTCAATCACGCTAAAATTATCCGCATCAGTTTCAGGTACCACAGCTGTTTTTGTACCATTAACGCCAAAACCTAATTGATTAAACTGAATGGCGTAATTTTTATTGGGGGCTGCATGGCTAATGCCAATGCTGAGTAATATAGCAGTAACAATCAGGGGGCATATTCGGGCGACAAGCTTAATCATTATCAATCCTTGTTAACGTAATTAGCCTGTTCATTATTACGGCTTTTTTAGCAAGAAAGAAACCCGAATGAGTCGAAATGACTATGCAAAAATATCAACAATGGGCCGTTCTGCCCAGTTGAATGGGATGCAAGATTAAAGCTTGTTATTGTCACCTGACAATTACAGTCACAATGCTTTAGAATAAGCCATTAATTTTTTCACAAGAGCAACAACATGCACGTACATATTCTTGGGATCTGTGGCACTTTTATGGGCGGCCTTGCGTTATTAGCCCGTGCTATGGGGCACAAAGTGACAGGCAGTGATGCCAATGTTTATCCGCCAATGAGTACCCAACTTGAAGAGCAAGGAATTGAACTTATCCAAGGTTTTGATCCGGTGCAATTGGGCAAAGAGGGTGAAAACCAGCCCGATGTTGTTGTGATTGGTAATGCGATGAGCCGCGGTAACCCGTGTGTCGAAGCGGTATTGAATCGAGGTATTAACTATACTTCTGGACCGCAATTCTTATCTGAATATATTTTGCCAAATCGCTGGGTGCTGGCGGTATCTGGCACGCACGGCAAAACATCAACCTCAAGTATGCTTGCATGGGTGCTTGAATATTGTGGTTACGAACCGGGCTTTTTAATTGGTGGCGTACCGCAAAACTTTGGTGTGTCAGCAAGGCTAGGTCATTCACCTTTTTTCGTGGTTGAAGCAGATGAATATGACAGTGCTTTTTTTGATAAACGCTCTAAGTTTGTCCACTACCGACCTCGCACATTGGTGATTAATAACCTTGAATTTGACCATGCAGATATTTTTGCCGATTTAGGGGCGATTCAGCGCCAGTTTAATCACGTTATTCGCACAGTACCTGGTGAAGGCAAAGTCATTTGGCCAGCTGAAGTTGAGGCTGTAAAAGACGTCATTGAGTTAGGCTGCTGGAGTGAGCAAGAGCTATTTTATGCGACTAGTATAGCGGGTAAACAAGCAGGTAAAGGTTGGTATGCAAATACCATTGCAGCAGATGGTCACGAGTTTGAAGTGATGTTTGATGGTGAATCTCAAGGTATTTTGAATTGGGACTTACTGGGACAGCATAATATTGAAAATGCCGTGATGGCAATTGCTGCAGCGCGTCATGTTGGTGTGTTACCAGCACAAGCTATTGAAGCGTTAGCTCAATTTGCGCCGCCTAAACGCCGTCTGGAGCTACTGGATACGGTGAGTGGTATTGCTGTTTATGATGACTTTGCTCATCATCCCACAGCCATTGCTACCACGTTGCAAGGGTTGCGAGCTAAAGTGGGTGAAGCGGATAACGCCAGTGGTAAATTGATTGTGGTTTTAGAACCTCGCTCAAATACCATGAAAAGCGGGGTACATAAAGACACCTTAGCCGCTTCAATGGCACTGGCAGATTGTGCGTTTTTGTACCAAGCTGACAATATTGGTTGGGACATGAGTGCCAATATGAATCATGCCAGTATTCCTGTCACTGTGATGACTGAGATTACAGATATTATTAACGCAGTCTCGTCACTGGCTCGATCGGGTGACACCATTGTGATTATGAGTAATGGCGGCTTTAATGGTATTCATCAGAAATTAATTAGCGCTTTAGCTTAAATAACCATTTTAAGGCATCCATAAGCGTGCACTGAACGTATAAATAGCGAGATACACTTAGCTATATTTAGAGAGTTTATGAGTAATACAACGCAGTACAACAAAAGACCCAAAGCCATTAGCCTTGCATGGACTGGAGCCTCAGGTGCGCCATATGGTTTAAAGCTATTGCAATGCTTGCTTGAGGCCGATTATCAAGTATTTTTGATGATTTCAAGCGCAGCACGAGTGGTACTTGCTACTGAAGAAGCGCTGCAATTAAGTGCCAACCCTGAAAAAGCACGTGAGCAGTTATTAGCGCATTTTAAAATGACAGATTCTGTGATTGGTGAGCTGGTGGTGTTAGGTAAAGATGAGTGGTTTTCACCACCCGCATCCGGTAGCGCTGCACCTAAACAAATGGTGATTTGTCCTTGTTCTACTGGCACCCTAGCAGCTGTCGCTACCGGAATGAGCAATAATTTATTAGAAAGAGCAGCTGATGTGGTCATTAAAGAGCGTGGTCAATTAATCCTTGTGCCACGGGAAACTCCTTTTAGTGCCATACACTTAGAGCATATGTTAAGCCTTACACGTCATGGCGCGACTATCATGCCTGCTGCGCCGGGTTTTTATCACCATCCCCAATCGATAGAAGATCTGGTAAACTTCATGGTTTCCCGAATTCTAGATCATTTGGGTATTGAACATGGGCTGACAAATCGTTGGGGTTATGCCACACAAAAGTCTCGCGACGAAGCCAATGATTAAGTCCGAAAGTCACGACAATTGAGAGTAATATGAAACACACAACCGAAGTGATGATTTCTGCAGAAGAAATCAACGAAAAACTGGATATATTAGCTGAAAGGATTAATGCCCATTACGCAGACAGCGAGCGTTTGTTAATGGTCGGCTTATTGAAAGGGTCTGTGGTTTTTATGGCTGACTTATGTCGCCGTATTAAAGGCCATGTTGAAATCGACTTTATGTCAGTTTCAAGTTATGGCAACGCAATGACAAGCTCACGTGACGTTAAAATCTTAAAAGATGTTTCTTCTGAGATTGCTGATCGCGATGTATTGATTGTTGAAGATTTGATTGATTCAGGTAACACCCTAAATAAAGTGCGTGACATGTTATTATTGCGTGAGCCTAAAAGCCTAGCACTATGTACATTATTGGATAAACCTGAACGTCGTGAAGTTGATGTTCCTGTCGACTTTATCGGCTTTACCATTCCTGATGAGTTTATTGTTGGCTATGGTATCGATTATGCTGAGCAGTATCGTAACCTGCCTTATATCGCAAAAGTGGTTCCATTAGATTAATGTAACCCTTTGTGTGCAAACTCCCGCTTTAGGCGGGAGTTTTATTTTGGGCGTTAGAAAATATTTGCACCTTTTTCAGTTACATTACGTCATAGATAATACAATGCCAGTGTAATCACTCGTCTTAACAAACAGCTTAGAGGTATAGCAATGAGTAACAGCACCAATGCTTTGGTGATCGAAAACCTGCAAAAAACTTATAAAAGCGGTGTCCAAGCCGTTAAAGGAATTAGTTTAACCGTTGAACAAGGTGATTTTTTTGCTTTGTTAGGGCCCAATGGTGCCGGTAAGTCGACCACCATCGGGGTGATTAGCTCGTTAGTGCAAAAAACCGCTGGCAGCGTCAAGGTGTTTGGGTTTGATATCGATAAAACACTTGAACAAGCCAAAATGTGTATTGGCCTTGTACCGCAAGAGTTTAATTTTAATCAGTTCGAAACAGTGCTGCAAATTGTGGTGAATCAAGCGGGTTACTATGGCGTTACCCGTGCCGTCGCGTTACAGCGCGCCGAGAAATACCTTTCACAACTGGATTTGTGGGAAAAGCGTGACAGTCAAGCTAGAGCCTTATCTGGTGGCATGAAGCGCCGCTTAATGATTGCCAGAGCATTAATGCATGAGCCGAAGTTACTGATTTTAGATGAACCTACAGCTGGAGTTGATATCGAGCTACGCCGCTCTATGTGGCAGTTTTTAAAAGATATTAACAACCAAGGTGTGACGATTATTTTAACCACGCACTATCTTGAAGAAGCTGAAATGTTATGCCGCAATATTGGTATTATTGACAAAGGTTTGCTGGTGGAAAACACCAGTATGAAAAGCTTACTAAGCAAATTGGATGTTGAAACCTTCATTTTAGATTTACGTAATGATATTGAAGCCGCGCCGCAAATCCCCAATATGAACTGCCGCCTTGTTGACGGGCACACGTTAGAAGTGGATGTGGCAAAGGCACACAACCTTAATGATTTATTTGCCAAACTCTCAGAGGCAAACATCGAGGTCTCATCGATGCGAAATAAGGCCAACCGTCTTGAAGAGTTATTCGTAGAGCTTGTTGAAAAAGCCAAGGAGGCAAAATAATGAAGCACCTATATTGGATTGCCTTTAAAAGTATATTAACGAAAGAAATTAATCGTTTTACTCGTATTTGGGTACAAACACTAGTGCCGCCAGCGATTACCATGACATTATATTTTCTGATTTTTGGTAACTTAATTGGTAACCGCATTGGTGAAATGGGCGGCGTATCTTATATGGAATTCATCGCGCCAGGCCTCATTATGATGTCGGTGATAACCAACTCATACTCTAATGTTGCGTCTTCATTTTTTAGTGCCAAAATGCATGGCAGTATCGAAGAGCTAATGGTTGCTCCTGTGCCTCATTACGTGATGATTGCTGGCTACGTGGGAGGCGGAGTTGCTCGTGGTTTAAGTGTTGGTTTGATTGTGACATTAGTGGCCATGTTTTTTGTTAACCTGAGCCTGCATCATGTTGGTCTTGTGATAATGACGGTATTTTTAACTTCTGTGCTATTTGCATTAGGCGGGTTAATTAATGCAGTATTTGCAAAAAGTTTTGATGATATCAGCATTATTCCCACGTTTATCTTAACGCCGCTGACCTATTTGGGCGGGGTGTTTTACTCACTCTCTTTATTACCCGATTTTTGGCAAGGTGTGTCGGCATTAAATCCGGTTGTGTATATGATTAACGTATTCCGTTACGGCTTTTTAGGCTTTGCAGATATTAGTGTGCCATTATCAATTGGCATCATGGTAGGCTTTTGTGCATCGCTTTGGTTTGTGGCTTACTACTTAATATCTCGTGGTATTGGCTTGCGTAGTTAAGCTAAGTTAACCATCAAATATTATGCTAAAAGGGCTCATTATGAGTCCTTTTTTTATGACGAATGCATTACAGTGGTTTGATAGTTAACCATTTCCATGGTGATGATTTTGATGTGATGCCAAGGTTTTGATGTCACGGTAAAGACAAAAGGATATAACACACGGATGAAACCAATAGATATTGGTAAGGCTTATGATCAAATAACGCATCGCTGGACAAGCGATACATTTAATCTTGAAAATGGCATAACGCAGCATAAAAAAGCGCTGAACTTTGTTAAGCACAAGGGTAAAGCACTTGATATTGGTTGTGGCTGCACAGGGCGTTTTATCGAACTATTAAAAGCAGAGGGGTTTGCTCCTGAAGGTTTAGATGTGTCGGCTGAAATGATTAATATTGCGAAAGCCCGTCAGCCTGATGTTCGTTTTATTCATGCTGATATTTGCCAGTATCCATTGGATGAACAATACATGTTCATCACTGCTTGGGACAGTATTTGGCATATTCCGTTGACTGAGCAAACACAAGTATTGACCAACATTGTCAATGGATTATGTTCTGGCGGTGTGTTGATATTCTCGTTTGGTGGGACAACAGAAGCTGGCTCGCATACCAATTCGGTGATGGGGCCTGAGGTGTATTATTCATCATTAGGTACCAATGGTTTTTTATCATTATTTCAGTCTTTAGGTTGTGTAGTCAGGCATCTTGAATTCGATCAATATCCTGAAATTCATACCTATCTTATAATTGAAAAGCCTTAAATCACTCAGTAAGGCTTATTACGCTATATTCATCTTAACTGCGACGATTCATGGCATTTTTTAGTGTCTAGAGTGACTTTTATTTCTACATAGAGAGATATAGTTCGATTTAATCGACTAATAGGTGTGTTTTATTGCAATTTTTATTCTAAATTTTAGTTGCTAAAGTGGCTTTAACGTTTTTAATAGAGACACTTAAGATGAAAGTAAAAAGCAAATTTACTGCAAGACCAGCAATGGATGGTGATGGGGTTAATATCAAGCGAGTGGCTGACTTTATGAATACTCGCTTTGATCCTTACTTAATGATCGATGAAATTAAGTCAAACGACAAGCAGGATTTTATTGGTGGATTTCCACCTCACCCTCATCGTGGTATTGAAACGTTTACCTACTTAATAAAAGGCGGCTTTGAGCATCGTGATCAGCTAGGGAATGTTAAAGCGATTCGCAGTGGTGACGTGCAGTGGATGAGTACCGGCAGCGGCGTTATTCATTCTGAAATGCCACTCGCTGATGCCAATGAAGGGCTGCATGGTTTTCAAATTTGGCTCAATATGCCAGCTAAAGACAAGATGCGCCCAGCGATATATCAAGACACGGCAGGTAACCCTAATCCTATGGTGAGCAACAGACATGGCGCTTCACTCAAAGCGCTCGCTGGAAACTGGCAATTTATAGACTCGAAGGAAACAATAGAGGCCAGTATTCAAGGTTTAGCGGGTCAAGGTGCTATTGCTGATGTGACGTTATCGAGAAATGGCCAAGCCAATATTGATTTGTCCGCACACCACAGTGTCAGTGCTTATATCTATCAAGGTGAACTTACCTATATTGATACCAAGGGCGAACAAGCAGTGGCTAAACAAGGTCAGTTAGTGGTCATTGAGCCGGAGAGAAATACTCATTTACAGGCGGGAAACCTGGATAGTGGCTTATTATTATTGGCTGGTCGTCCAATCAATGAAGAAATTGTGCACATGGGACCATTTGTGATGAACACTCAAGCAGAAATCAATCAAGCCATTGATGATTATCAGCAAGGGCGATTTGGTGAAATAGTGTCATCTTTTTGAGTGGTTCATGACGTAATATTCAAATAAATGTCAGCGATTAGCGGATAAAATTGCTACAATAGCTATTCTAACATTTGGCCAAGGTATTTTTCCTTGGCCGAGTTGTTTCTATTATCCCAATTTTGCTTTGATATCAGAGGATATTCACCTTGAGTCAGTCTACTGAACAGGCCGCTAATACGGCTTTCGCATCACTTAATCTGAAACCAGATTTGCTTGATAACCTAAAAACCATGGGCTATGAGTCTATGACTCAAATTCAAGCAGAAAGCTTACCCGCGATTATTGCTGGTGATGACGTAATTGGCCAAGGAAAGACCGGCTCAGGTAAAACTGCTGCGTTTGGTTTGGGCTTACTCAATAAGTTGAATGTGAAACGTTTTCGTATTCAAACTATGGTGTTATGCCCAACTCGTGAGTTGGCAGATCAAGTTGCCAAGGATATTCGTACGCTAGCTCGTGGCATACATAACGTGAAAGTACTGACGTTATGCGGTGGCGTGCCTATGGGGCCTCAAATCGGCTCGCTTGAGCATGGCGCACATATTATTGTTGGTACGCCAGGGCGTATTGTTGATCATTTAGATCGCAACCGTTTAGATCTTAGCAATGTGAATATGTTGGTATTAGACGAAGCCGATCGCATGTTAGAAATGGGCTTTCAAGATCATATTGATCAAATTATTGCTGAAACGCCGCATGAAAGACAAACACTGCTTTTCAGTGCAACCTTCCCTGAGCAAATTCAGCAAATTGTTGAGCAAATCATGTATAAGCCACTGATGGTTAAAGTCGAGGCTACTCATGATAATCATACGATTGAACAGCATTTCTATCACACAGAAGACAACCAAGCCCGTTTAGAAGCGTTACGTTTATTGTTATTAGAGAAACAGCCTGAAAGTGCAGTGGTTTTTTGTAATACCAAACGTGAAACGCAAAAAGTGGCCGACACATTAGCTGAGCAAGGTTTCAGTGTTTTAGCCTTGCATGGCGATTTAGAACAGCGCGATCGCGATCAAATGCTACTGCGTTTTGCTAACCGTAGTGCGCGTATTTTAGTGGCGACTGATGTGGCATCGCGTGGGTTAGATATCGAAGATTTAGAAGCGGTGTTTAATTATCACATTGCTTACGACACTGAAGTGCACATTCACCGTATTGGCCGTACAGGCCGTGCTGGTAGTAAAGGCGCAGCATACACTTTCTTTAGTCATTCTGATGGCCATAGAATGATTGAAATTGAAGAGCTTATCGGCAAAGAAATTGATGGTGAAACACTGCCTTCAATGAACGTGCTTAACAAGCAGCCGCAAGAAGCGGAAATGATCACCATTCAAATCGATGCCGGTAAAAAGCATAAAATTCGCCCTGGCGATATTGTGGGTGGCTTAACGGGTGAGAACGGTATTAATGGTGCTGATATTGGCAAGATTAAAGTGACTGATATCCGCTCATTTGTTGCTGTGAAGCGTGATGCATCGAAAAAAGCGTTGAATAAAATAACCAAAGGACGATTAAAAGGTAAGACTTACCGTGCTTGGTTTTTATAATTAATGGTCACGATTAATTGTGACTAACAACAAGCGAGAATGAGTCATATCATCCTCGCTTTTTTATGTTTCAGCTTATCTGTTTCATGCCAAAAATAGCATCAACCCGAGCTTAATACTGGTGATGACAGCCACATAGCTGCATAGGATAATGCTGCGCCTATGTCGACGTGGGAGTAGCTCTGAAATGCTCACGGTTGATTGATTAGCATCAACGAGTGAATTTGTTTGAAAAAGGCTTGATCGCCAAATCATAAACCAGCTCACACTAACGAGATAATCTATACCATTAAGTCGAAACACCATGTGGGAAAACGGATTAAAAAAGATATTCTTGGTACTCAGTACCCGTTTAATGTTGACTGGAGCGAGTGGGCGGTTTTTTGTGGAAGTCGGCGAGTTGCACATATCATCACGATGATTGGCATTGGTTTGAATAAGATCAGTTGTGAGAGTAAACCGACCTGTCCATCGATCGTAACTCACATTAATAACGCTAGCATTAAGCTGATGCGACTGTGTATCGAAGCGAGTAATGTTCATCTTGGTGACATCCTTTCAACCAATTAATTTCTAATCATTTATATAATCTTATTAGGATGTTAGTCATCGAACTAGCTATTATGAAGTAAGTTTAATTTCATCATCGATATGAGATTGTCCTAGTAAAGACGAATTACGAACACATAAGGTCATTAGAGCTTGATCAAAGGTAGTCACTGCTTAGGCGACACTAAAAAATGAGTTGATTGAGGTGCGGTTATTTGGCGCTTTTTTATCAAATTCAACTTTGTTGGTGATATTGGCGCTGTGTAAAATATTGCCCGAATAAATCACTAATCTATTGGGTTTGGCTTCAATGCTGAATACCTTCTCAAATAGCTCATCTGAGTCATTAATATATCCATTACGTGTCACAGCTGCTTGCTTCACTTCATCGACCATTTTTAAAATTATGTCTTTGTCATCTTGAGATAAATGCAGTGTGTCAGCACCTTTGTAGCGGTAAAAGTTAGTGCCACCTAATTGCTGATCGTTTAGGTAGTGAACTGCAGCCATGTCATGTGCTGATAATGAATCAAAGTGCGGCATTGTTTGAGTCGCATTTAGCTGCAAAGGACTAAGAGTGACTTTTGAAAGCCAGCATTTGGCTATTTTATGTTGCTTAAATTGTTCGCCATTAGGTTGCTGTGAGAGCTTGTCTATGAGCAATGATAAGCTTTCATAATAGGGTTTGGGCATTTCATCACGCACCCCTGGAAACAAAGTACCGTCAGCACCTACTGGATTAAAATAGGCTTTTTCTTTGCTGTAACGGACTAGGGCATTAAAATCAGCGATAAAGTTATCGATAACCCATACAAGATGGTTTGAATGTGGAATCGGGTTTACTTGTATCTGTAAGTCTGTATTGATCTGATGCATGGTCAGTGTGTTCCTTCACATTGTTGACGTCCCGCTAACGCATGAATATTGACGTACTAAGATCGCGGTATGGTTAATTTTACTTGAATTGGGTATTTAACTTAGTAGTAAAACGGCATCAAAATCACTCACAGCTTTGCTGTCATCTGTTGAGCATTGCTCAATTCACTTGTTTGTACGTCAATGACGTTTTATTGGATCATGATTGAAGCAACGTTGAGTGAGTTAGTCATCAGCGCCATGAGAGTGGTTTTGACCATAAGGTTTCAAATCAAGTTGAGTGGAGGTTATTGGTTTTAATTGGTTTTTTATATTGGGCTTTAGTCTGATTTCAACGAGCTAAGCCCTTATTGTTCAAGAGACTAGGCTCGCTTAATTCAACGTGGGTATATTTTATTGTGATTGCTCGCCTTCGCTGCCTGCTTCTTTAGCTTC
Organism: Shewanella sp. 10N.286.52.A9; assembly: GCF_041468985.1. Lineage (NCBI taxonomy): Bacteria > Pseudomonadati > Pseudomonadota > Gammaproteobacteria > Alteromonadales > Shewanellaceae > Shewanella > Shewanella sp. 10N.286.52.A9. The sequence continues at coordinate 122,005 of NZ_JBFRJQ010000005.1, forward strand.
TGAGAGCATATAAATCAGAGTTTCACCGTCATTAGCACTGGCAAGGTAAGACCAAGAACTCACATTATTGCCGAGTTCACTTCCTTGCAGTTGTTGACTTGCGAGCATCCAACCATTGGGTTTCAGTTCAATACCTCTTATTTCGCAAGTGGTGGTTTTACAATTCACTGCACTGATGTTCACCATATCGGCATATTCACTTAAAGCAAAAGAATCTAACAAGGCTTGCTCTCTTTCACTCGCCCAATTGGGATCGATTTCTGCTTGATGATGGCGTTTAAATAAGGAAACCATTTCCCCTTGTTGCGAGGAGACGATATCGGCATAGGCTGCAGGTACCCATACACTGGCTTGCTCGGCTGTGATGGCGTCAGGTTCTTGGTGAAAAGGAGATGTCGCTTGTCCTGCTTCATCGATCTCATTATAGGCAAGTTCAACTTGCTGCTCTAATAAACCAAGTGAGGCATTCATTGAATCAATAAGCGTTTTTTTTTCATCGAGTTGTTGTTTCAGGTGCTCGATTTCTTGTTTTAGCTCCGCAACCAAATCAATTGAGCTAGAATCAATCACTTTTGCTACCGAAGCTGAATTATTTTGCTCAGCGTCTTCATCGCTATTATGCGCTGTAGGTGGCTTTGTTTGAACTTGATTCAGCTGACTTTTACCCATTTGTAAGCCAACAAATAGGCTGCCTATTGCTAAAAGCAATACCACAATGAATAAACCTGTATGTTTCATAAATCTTCCATGAATGAAATTGTTTAATTTATCATTATTTATGATGGACGAAGAGCGTTAATCTGGCAACTTTATTGAGGGGGAAGCTTATGAATCAAATGCTGGAACAGGCAAATAAAAAAGGCATGAAAGGTTTATTTTCATGCCTTTAAGACAAAGTGTTAGTGACTGATTAAGTTAAATGTTTAACGTCTAGCATTCGCGTAAGGGTCGACTTTGCCTTGAGTTGCCGTTTGGTCATTACGGCCTTGGCGTCTTCTTTGTGGCTTTTTAGTGCCTTCCGCTTGAGCTGTTTCAGCTTCAGCTCGAGCACGGGCGCGTTGGCGCTGACTTGGCTTATCTGTATTGCCTTTTGGCGCAGGACGTTGTCCTTGTTTTTGCCCTTGTCCTTGCTTTGATTTGTCAGCTTGGTTGGCATGCTTACGGCGATTTGGGTTTGGCTTCTTATGATTCGCTGTGCGATGTCCGCCTTTTAAACTTGCTTCAGGTAAATCGTGACAAGCTTCGTAACCTTCAATGAGCTTACGTTCAACAGTACGCTTGATGAGCCTTTCAATGTCATGGAGTAACTTCACTTCTTCGTCACTCACAAGTGATACTGCTAAGCCTGTTGCACCCGCACGACCTGTACGACCGATACGATGAACGTAATCCTCTGGTACATTCGGCAAATCAAAGTTCACCACAAATGGCAATTGATCGATATCGATACCACGTGCTGCAATATCAGTTGCAACCATGACTTGTGCTTTGCCTGCTTTAAAATCGGCTAGGGCTTTTGTTCTCGCGCCTTGGCTTTTATTACCGTGAATGGCAACGGCATTAATACCTTCGGCATCGAGGTTTTTAGCTAAACGGTTAGCGCCGTGTTTCGTACGTGAAAACACTAACACTTGATGCCAATCATTTTCTTTAATTAGCTTAGTTAGAATACGAGCTTTACGGCTTTTATCGACTGCGTAAACACATTGTTCAACCGTGTTGGCTGTGGCGTTGCGTGGGGTCACTGAGATTTCAACTGGGTTGTTAACTAAGCCTTTAGCAAGTTCACGAATTTCATCAGAAAAGGTTGCTGAGAACATTAAGTTTTGACGTTGCTTTGGCAACATGGCCAATACTTTTTTAATGTCTCGGATAAAGCCCATGTCTAGCATGCGGTCAGCTTCATCTAAAATCAGTACTTCAAGTTGGCTAAAGCTCAACGCTTTTTGTTGGCATAAATCCAATAAACGACCTGGGGTGGCTACTAAAATATCAACACCGTTTCTTAGTGTTGAGATTTGAGGGTTAATGGATACGCCACCAAACACCACGGCCGATTTTAGCGGTAAGTTAGTGCCATATGTTGAGACGCTTTCAGCAACTTGGGCTGCCAGTTCGCGTGTTGGAGTAAGCACTAAAGCACGAACTTGGCCGCGCTTTGCTCGTTGACCTTTAGAGAGTAATTCTAACAAAGGTAAGGTAAATCCAGCGGTTTTACCTGTCCCCGTTTGCGCAGCAGCCATGACATCTTTGCCTTCTAATACGGCTGGAATAGCTTGCTCTTGAATTGCAGATGGAGTGTCGTAACCTTGTTTTTCAACAGCTTTTAAAATTGCTGTACTTAAGCCTAGTGAGGCAAAACTCATAGAATGATCTCTTTGGGCAACACTGATGTTGCTATGACTAAATAGGGTGCCACTAAATGGCGGCCGTGAAGCTTACCTGAAACACTGCTAGAGCGCCATTAAATCGATTAAATATTCTTCTTTTATTGTCGCTTATAGGTAAATATTCGATTATGGGGTTTTCAGCCTATTTTTTAATGAATTAGTTTTAATCTTAAGTGCTAAAGCAGATTATTTTACATACAATGAAATACAATAACTTAGCAGGTTGTTTCTCATCATTGTCAACGACATCAAATGCAAGGGAGGTGCAGGTATGAATCGAAAATCAGCAGCACAATCCCATATCGAAAGCACCATTGCCAGCCTTCGTGAGCATTCGAGCTCAGTGATTAAAAATGTTTTGTTAATGTCGAATATTCCTACATTCGATGTGCAACAGGCTATGTACTCGTTACATCAGCATGGCCGAGTAGCACTTCACTTTCACCCAGACCGTCTTGATAGCCGAGGTATATCCGTCGCTGCAGGACTGCTTAAAGATGGGGTGTATAAAAGCCAATTTGAAACGCATATATCCAATGGTCAGTTATCACCTGAACTAGGTGGACCGCGTGATCATTGGGAGAATCAGCTTTTTGGCCAGTGTTACTCAGGCGTGAAACAGCGACCTAAATATGGTGCGTTAGATATTGGTTTGTGCCCTATGGGGCCAGCGCCTCGATTTGGTAGCTGCTATTTTCTTACACATGCTCAATTACTGTCTCGCTGCACTTTTAGTTATATGGATTCATATCGCTTACCTAAGGAAAAAGGCACATTAGCGAATTTTGAAGTGGTGTTGGCTGCGTTATTGAGTGAATGTTTTGAGCGTCAATATGCGTTAGGTGTTAATAACATTAAGCCTGCAGATATTGTGGATCATGTTAAGCAGCAATTACCACTCGGGATTCAGAGGCGCTTTTTAAGACCAGCATCGGCTAATTTGGATCATTACATCGAAGCGCAGATTCATGGTGATGTTTCTTTAGATGACGATATTGCTTATTTGGTGGCGGATCCAAGCTTTAAAGCAACAGATACTGGCGATGTAATGCAATTGCTTTGCGATGAATATGATATTGAGCTGCTTTGGCACCCTGGTTACCAACTTGAGGTGGCGCAAGTACCCATCGATTTTCGTGGAGCGACTATGCCTGAATTGGCTAAGGTAATAGCCCGTGATAATAAGATTAATGCAGAAGTGATTGGCCGTGCTGCGCAAGTATTAACCGAAACCCCAGTTGCATGGAGTGAACGTGGTAAGCAGGCACAGCAGCTACAACAGCTAAAATTGATGTGGCATGTATTGGTTAAATTTGGTGCTCAACCACCTCAAATATAATGGTTAATTAAGCCCATTTCTATGATTGAGTTTTGACTATTATCAGAGTCAGAGTGTTAGCCAAAGCGGTATGTTGCTCCTCCTTGACGTTTAGATTTATACATAGCGAAATCAGCTGCTTTGATAAGTTTATCAAAATCTTCACCTGAATCTGGATAGGTGGCGATGCCGACACTGCAGTTGAGAAATAATGATTGGTCATTCAGGATAAATGGGGTATCAAGCGTTGCAATTAATACCTCTGCCATCTGAGAAATATCATTATTGTCAGTAACATCTTCAAGTAATAATAAGAATTCGTCAGCCCCAATTCTGGCTAACGTATCTGACTCTCTAATGACCCGTTGTAACCTTGAAGTGATCTCTACTAACACTTTGTCAGCTTGCAGGTGGCCAACAGCATCATTCACTTTTTTAAATTCATCTAAGTCAATGTATAACAGGCTGAATCGAGTTCGTGTGCGTTTGCAACGCTCGATAGATTGCTGCACTCGATCCATTAATAAATAGCGGTTAGGTAGCGAAGTGAGTTGATCATAGCAGGCTTGGTTCAATTGCAGCTGCGACTGATTGACCCGTTGAGTGATGTCACGATTGACGATCAATGCGCCAATAAACATCTGGTTGTCATCAAATAAAGGCACACAAGTTGACGCTTGCCAACCAATTGAGCCGTCTTGATGTAAAAAGCGCAATTCACCGGACCATTTGCCATGTTGCTCTAACGCATTATTGACCAACTCTGTCATCGTGGCGCTATCTTCTTGCAGAAGCAGTTGGGCAATGGGTTTCTCAATAATGTCTTTTTTAGCGTAGCCATACAAATCCTGTGCGCCATCATTCCAATCGATAATGAATCCAGCGGCATCTGTAATTATGACGGCGTCAAATAAGTGATTAAAGGCGTGCGCTCTGCGTACTAAAAGATCAACATCCATATTAATGTACCTTCTTTATCCCTATTAGAAGAAAGTGGACTGGCAACATAGGTTATATCGTTTTCATCATGGCAATAATTGAAGGGGTAATATACTTTTCCTCTCCAATTAGGGTTCAAATCGCACTAATATTAACGGCAAAGATGAACAAATATTTAGCTTATTTTTACTGTGCTAATAACGACTATGGCTTAGAATTATAGTTCATCATTAACACAGTGTTTATTAGCAATGTGTGAATCAGTTAACACTTCTCTGTAAACGGCTGTTATCTCGGCCGTTAGCTTGCGATACTGCGGCAATTTTCCTCATTAGTGCTGTCATTTTCAGGAATAGAATGGATAAAAATCTAGAAAAATCTCTCGGCCAATGGCTTAAAAAGCAAAAGTCTTCTTGTGGCATATTCTTGAAACTCAGCATTTTTACTGGGGCACTAAACGGTGTCGCAATAGTAATACAAGCCTATTTGTTGGCTCATGTTTTACACGGTGTGATCATGCTTGAAGCGCCAATGAGTCAATTCACTAATCAATTTATCGCACTGGTTGTACTCATTTTAGTGCGTGCTGGACTTGCATATGCTCGTGAGCGATTGAGTTTTGAGGCTGGTAAGCGATTACGTCGAGATATTCGTGAGGCGGTTTTAAACAAGCTCACAGATTTAGGCCCAGCATTTATCAAAGGGAAACCCGCTGGGGCTTGGGCCAGTATTGTGCTAGAGCAGGTAGAAGACTTACATGACTTTTACGCCCGCTACTTACCGCAAATGATGCTCGCAGGTTTTATTCCACTGATTATCTTGGTGTCAGTATTTCCGATGAACTGGGCTGCTGGGGTTATTTTATTTGCAACAGCGCCATTAATTCCTATGTTTATGATTTTGGTGGGAATGGGCGCTGCTGATGCTAACCGTAAAAATTTCAGCGCGCTATCTCGTTTAAGTGGCCATTTTATGGATCGGTTAAAAGGGTTAAGTACCCTTAAATTGTTCCACCGTGGCGATACGGAAGTGAATAAAATTGAAGCCGCGTCAGAGGACTTTAGACAACGAACCATGTCTGTACTGCGAATGGCTTTTTTAAGTTCGGCGGTGTTGGAGTTTTTTGCGGCATTATCTATTGCAGTATTAGCTGTGTATTTTGGCTTTAGTTATTTAGATCATCTTAACTTCGGTCATTACGGTGCAGGAATTAGCCTGTTCACCGGCTTGTTTATTTTGATATTAGCCCCAGAGTTTTTTCAACCATTACGTGATTTAGGGACTCATTATCATGCCAAAGCTCAGGCTATTGGGGCGGCAGAGGCGTTAGTTGAATTGCTTGAACACCCCAACCCGTTGAAGCAAGTTGATGGTAAGTTTAGTGAGCAAACCGCACAGCACCATCAAGTGTCGTTATCAAAAATCGCTATCACAGCCACAGACTTTGAGGTGCTCACCTTGTCAGGAGAGCGGCTACTCGGCCCAATTTCATTTGAGATCCAATCGGGTCAAAAAGTTGCTGTTGTTGGCCCAAGCGGAGCTGGCAAAACCAGTTTATTGAATGCGTTGCTCGGTTTTTTACCTTACAAAGGCTCACTCAATGTTAATGGCGTTGAATTGAGTGTGATAGATAAGCAGCAATGGCGAACGCATCTTGCTTGGCTTGGGCAAGATCCTCAGCTATTTCATGGTTCAATCCGTGACAATGTGTGCCTAGTAAATCCAGAGTTGAACGACAATCAAGTGATGGGGTTGTTGGAAAAAGCCAATATTGCAGAGTTTGTCTCCAGTCAGCAACAAGGGCTCGATACCATCATTAGCGATCAAGCATCAGGGGTTTCAGTTGGGCAAGCGCAACGTATTGCACTGGCTAGAGCCTTAGCTCAACCCGCAAGCTTATTCTTGCTTGATGAGCCAACAGCAAGCTTAGATAGCCATAGCGAGCAGTTAGTATCAAGTGCCCTGAGCGATGCGATGACATCGCAAACTTGTATTATGGTGACGCACCGCTTAGAGCAATTACAACATATGGACAATATTTTAGTGATTGATAATGGCTCGCTGGTTCAGCAGGGGCATTATGCAGAACTTAGCCAACACAGTGGGTTATTCAGCAGCATGCAACAGCAAGATGATAAAGATGTTTTGCTCAGTCTTTCAGAGCCTGCTGATAATGAAAAGGAGGGCGTGTAATGAAGTCATTATTGCCTTTCATTAAGCTGTTTAAGCGTCAGTGGTTCATGATGCTGATTGGCCTTTTTCTCACTTGCACTACGATTATTGCAGGCATCGGCCTCTTGTCATTATCGGGCTGGTTTTTATCGGCGACTGCGATAGCGGGCTTAACGGCGGCCACGGCGTTAGCGTTTAACTTTTTTACCCCCGCTGGTGGTGTACGTTTTTTATCTATCGCCCGCACAGCAAGCCGCTATGGTGAACGATTAGCAACACATGAAGCGACCTTTAAATTACTCACCGAGTTACGTGTATGGTCTTGGAAAAAGCTATTCCCATTAAGTGCTAGCAACCTACAAGGTTTGAGGCAAGGGGATATGCTTAATCGGTTAGTGGCCGATATCGATACTTTGGATCATTTATACTTGCGATTATTAGTACCAATGTCTGCATCATTGCTGACGGTCGGTGCACTATATGCCTTTATCGCTTGGTTTGATGCCACACTCGCTATCAGTTTAACGGTTTGGTTATTGGCTGCATGGTTAATTTTACCGTTAGTGTTCTATCGTTTGGGTAGAAAACCCGGTGAAGCGGTTGTTGATAATAAGCGCCGTTTTCGGGTGCTGGTGCTTGATGTGATTCAAGGTCAGGCAGAGTTGACGCTGTTTTCGGCCAATGCTCGCTACCGTGAAAAGCTACATCAAGCAGAGCTAGCGCTCTTCAATAGCCAAGCTGCAATGGCGCATATTACTGGTTTGAGCCAAGCCTTATTGATCATGGTCAATGGCGCAGCTGTGGTGATGATGATGTATCTTGCTGGTCAAGGTGTGGGGGAAAGCGTACCGCCAGGTCCATTAATGGCTATGATGGTGTTTGCCACCATGGCGACCATTGAAATGATGATGCCGATTGCTGGCGCATTTCAACACTTATCTGGTTGTGTATTAGCGGCAAAACGGATCTCTGAAGTGACTGAGCAAACTGCAGATATTAATTTCGGAGATGTTGGCAAGTTACCACAAAGTGAGCTTATTCTTAACGATATTCAGTTTGGTTATCAAGCAAACAGCCCAGTATTGTCGGCACTCAACCTGCACATACCTCAAGGGAGTAAAGTCGCGTTATTGGGCGCAACAGGCTGTGGCAAGTCGAGTTTATTAAGCTTGATCACACGTGAGTGGCAGCCGCAGCAAGGGCAAATTACCTTAGGCGGTCTAGATATTGCTGAATATGATGAAGCCACACTGCGAGCATCTATGACTGTCGTCAGTCAACGCATTCATTTATTTGCGGGCACAGTGAGAGATAACCTCTCGATTGCCTTACCCCATGTCCCTGGTCAAAAAAGGCGTGCGAATGATGAACGCTTAACTGAGGTACTGAAGCAGGTTGGACTTGAAACCTTATTAACCTCTAAAACGGTTACCGATCGAGGTGAAGAGATTGGCCTAGATAGCTGGATTGGTGAAGGCGGCAGACAGTTATCAGGCGGAGAGCAGCGCCGAATCGGGGTTGCCAGAGCCTTACTACGTGATGCGCCCATTTTATTACTAGATGAGCCAACAGAAGGACTTGATAAGCGAACAGAACGTGAAATCTTACGTTTATTATTTACCTTAGCAAAAGGCAAAACCATGTTGATGATAAGCCACCGTTTAACCGCCATGGCTGAAATGGATTGTATTCATATGATGGAAAACGGCAAAATCAAAGCCAGTGGCCGTCATCAACAATTAATGTCAGACAATACTGATTATCAGCGCTTGTATCAGCATTTAGGCAAAGAAGCATAATAGGACTGTTCTTGTTTTTTTTATCGTTTAAGAAGCTGTTGGAAAGCACTTTTTGAAAGGTTAATGGCAATAAAAAACGCTAATCGATTTGGGTAACAACCAAGCGGTTAGCGTTTTTTAGTTTCAGTTCAAGTTAGGTTGGATAACGTTCAACGTCGTGGCGCTTCGCCCACACCCGACGAAAGGGAAACAACAGCATTTCCCTTCTCGACATCCCTTGCCGCCCCAACGAAATTGCTCTTAAAAGCGAGCAAGCCTCATGCTTATTCGAAAATAGCTAACGCTTTAGAGAGGCCATCCATGGCCAACTAAAGCTAGCCTGACGTCCTGTCAGGCTTTCGCTATTACTTTAAATAAAGAGTCTTCAACGCATTTCAGCAATTTCAATGGGGGAATATTGAGCCTGCAGGTTAATTGGTTTCTTCTAATCCTTAGGAAGTTATTTTGTAGCTTGCCGAAGCAGACTCAAAATGAAGTTTGAAGCTGGATTATTCTCCGTTGGAAATTTTGCTTTTTAAATTTCGCCGGAGCTGCCGGGGAGATGCAAGAGGGGTGAGCAGTTTCACCCTTCTTGCTTGGGTGTGGGCGAAGCGCCACGATGTAGATTTTATTTTAAAAATAGTAAAATAAACCTTGGTGGAAGCCAGTTTATTGAGAATGACGGATTCAGTTCACCATTTGATGCATCTGCTTATTATCAATAATCCTTACAGCTTTTGTCGCTAACGATGGCTCAGTTACTAACTCAGTATTTGATTTAACAGCAGCTGCCAACATGTTGTCTGCCACAAGTTTCCCTGTAATGGGTTTGTACTTGGCTAAGGGGCCAATAAATACCCCTGATGCAATAGCAAAAAACTTCTGGCCAATATCTTCTAAAGTGCGCTTATCAGCACGACTCCCTAATAACAAACTTGGCTGAAAATAGTGAATGCTGGTTATAGGTAGTAGCGCTAAATCACGCTGTATTTCACCTTTAATACGATTATAAAATACCTTTGAATTGGGATTAGCATTCAGTGCGGTAACAACGAATAACGCTGTGCCATTATCACTTTGATGCGCCACAACTAATCTGCCAAAATCGAGTACAGCTTGGTAATCGACTTTTATGAAGTTAGCCTGACTACCAGCTTGCTTCATCGTGGTACCTAAACAGCAAAAAGCATGGTCGATTTTTACGGGTAAACTAAGTGTAGGTATTTGATCTAACTGGGCTTGCATAAAGCACAGCTTGGCAGCGCCTTGTTGAGTGGTGTTGATAGTGGGCCGACGACGGCCAATCACAACCACTTGCTCATAAGCCTCATTAACCAGTAGCTCTTGTAATAGCTGCTGACCAATTAATCCTGTTGCGCCAATGATGACAGCGTTCATTTTATTCCCAGATCATGTAATCGCGTAAGACTTATTTTAACAGGTTTTAATTTTTAATAGCTTCCATTGATAAACCAGATGTTGTTTGAATATTGGTGATATCTAACTTGAATTAGTCAAAAGGCGCGTTTAACTTGTGTATTAATCTCAGATACCGCACTATTTTAGTTGCTGGTTTAAGCTACCCCAAGGAGAACATAATGGGACTTTTTGATGCGATTTTAGGTAATTCATCTGAAATGGATTTAACAGAACTTCAGCAAGAGCTGTCACCGATTTTAGCTGATAATGAATCTGTGCATATGGGCTACAAATTAATCCGTGACATGTTTGTATTTACCGACAAGCGTTTGATTTTAATTGATAAGCAAGGCATGACTGGCAAAAAAGTCAGTTATCACTCTGTTCCATATAAATCTATGACTCATTTTATTGTTGAAACTGCTGGTACATTCGACATGGATGCTGAGTTAAAAATTTATATCTCTGGTACTGAACACCCGATAGTAAAAGAGCTTAAAAAAGGAACGGATGTTGTGGGAATTCAAAAGGCAATTGCCAACTTTTCATTGTAATGCCTGTTCACTACTTTTAGTAAAATGACAGTGATGTCGCTTACCTAGTTTGGGCGTTTCAACAATTGCTTGCTAGGAAACGCAGTGACATGACACAGCATTAATATCGGATGGCTTTGTAAATAATGACCGACAAACAGCACGCATCATTAAATGACGCACCTAAATCGATTCAACTTGCAGTCGATTTAATTCAATTACTTGAAGAAAACAATATAGATACAGTGACCGCAATTGAAGCATTACAAATTACGTTAGATGATTTTAAAAAGAAGTTAGAGAAGCAATAGTTTGTGTGTCGTATGGCTTAGGAGTATGTGAGTAGCAATAAGCCAAGTGTGATTAAGCAAGATCGAACTAAAATAATAAGGAACATTTATGACTGAAGCGCACCTGCCATTAACAGACTTTATCGAATACCCTCAAGATGAAATGCTTGAGCGGGCTAAGTCCAATTATCAAAATGTGAAACGTCGTCATTCTATTCGAAAATTTTCTGATAGACCTGTGCCACAAGCGATTATCGAACAATGTATTTTAGCTGCAGGGACAGCGCCAAATGGTGCGAATCATCAACCTTGGCATTTTGTCGCTATCAGTAACCCTGAAGTGAAAGCACAAATTCGTGAGCAAGCAGAAGCCATCGAACAAGCATTTTATGCAGGGCGAGGTGGCGAGGAATGGCTAGATAATTTAAAGCCATTAGGTACCAATGCCAGCAAGCCTTACCTTGAAACAGCTCCTTGGTTGATTGCCGTTTTTACTAAAAAACGTAGCGAGGATAATGGCGAGCAGAAGCAAAATTACTATGTGCATGAATCGGTTGGTATTGCGACTGGTTTTTTACTGCAAGCGTTGCACAATGCAGGCCTTGGTACTTTAACGCATACTCCTAAACCTATGTCATTTTTAAGTAAAGTGTGCGGTCGAGATAACGATAATGAGCGACCATATATGTTGATTGTTGCTGGCTATCCTGATGAAAATGCCACGGTGCCACAACATGCTCTTGATAAGAAAAGTTTGCCTGAGATAAGTGATTTTATTGATTAATTCACTTAATGGGCCTGTTCACAGGCCCATTAAAGGCGATCATAAGCATCAAATATTAACGTTTACAGGAGAGCAAACATGGGGTTTCAGCGAATAATGGGTTTGCATGTGAGTGATGCCGCTGAGTATCAGTGTTATCGAGAAGCTATGATGCCGATTTTGACGCGTTATGGTGGCAGTTTCGGTTACGATTTTGAAGTCTCAAAAGTGCTAAAAAGTAAAACGGATCATCATATTAATAGGGTATTTACCATCGAGTTTCCCTCGCAGACGGTAATGGACACATTTTTTAATGATCCTGAGTACTTAGTTGTAAAACAGCGTCACTTTATGCATTCAGTGTCTCATGCAACTGTGATTGGTTTACACGAAACGACGCTATGATGAAGATTACGTATTGATAGGAGAAATGATCTGCTATGGCATTATGCAGGTGATAATGACGTGTTTTATTTCTTGCTAATGATGTCGACTTACCATTTTAAACCTTGCACCTTTTACATCTTACACATTTTAATTTTTACACATTTTAATTCTTACATAAGTTATCTAGCATCAGTCACTAATCACTTTCGACTCGCTTCTGGGGCTCACTTCAATGTGCTGATATCTATGTGTTAATACCAAGTCTTATGACTGTGTATTTGTCCTTCCTTTGTTTTTGTTATCTTTGAATAGCTTGTATTCAATAATTTCTATAAGCCGCGACTTCTAACGTTTTTTGGTTAACAAAACCCATTTTTTATACGTCATTCTATTCAATAATTTGATGGCGATAAATAAAGTGATATATGAGTTAATGAATTGTTTTTACAATTATTTATTTAATTTTTGATGGTTTTTTAGAGCTGGGCAACGGTTATTTATAGTGGTGGTCGCTATAGTTTTGGGTGATGGGTTTTTAGCGCAGCTTCTTAATGTCGTTCACGATAAATTAGCGAGTAACCCCTATATCGATTAACTGTAAATGACTTTACTGTGCTGATTAGTATGGCGCAGAACAATATCATATTGCCTAGGGCGTTCATGGAAAACTTATATTTGACGTTGGGAATAAGCCAAGATGCAGATGCTGAGGAAATATCAGCAGCCTACGAAAGCTTATATTTATTTTATCATTCTGACGATTATCAAAGTGAATATGCTGATACCGATGTCAAACTTGCCAACATTGCAGTGTCCTATGACATCCTAAAGTCCGTTACCAAACGCCGTGCCTACGATGAATTATGGCAACACTATCAGCAGAATAAATCTTCTGATCTGTTAGTCGATGTGCCTGATATGGACTATGAGTTTGAAGTTGATGGCGACCACATGGCTCAATGGACTGAACGGGTTGAGCAATACCCTCAATTACAAGAGCTTTTTGATAATCTCTCTGGTTTGTCTATGGTATTAGCAATTTCTTTTAAGGCTTACTTAATTGAAAGTCAGCGTTTTGAAGAGGCGGAACGCTTGGCATACATCATGTGTGCCCAATATATACGACGCTTCTTTGATGAGGAGCAAAATATCAAACCGTTGGCTGAAGGCTTACTTAGTGCAACGAGTGTGTCAGAAAAAGTGACTGTCGATGAGTTATTTAAGCTACAAGGGATAGAGGTCAACATTGAAAATGAAGTCATTGATTTAACTGAATCTATTTTTAAGCATAATCAAAATGACTTCGATTCGAGTCATCATCGACGCAGAAAAACGACTCAAAAAGAGGGGGGGACTGCGCCGATCTCTTCCCAAGCGTCAACAGAAGACATATCTACACAGATTGAAGGCGAACATCGCTTGTCTCAGGTAACACCAAGGGCAAAAAGTGCAACGAAGCTAAATGAGCCCCTTTTGAGCGTAACAAAAAAAGGAGTATGTAAAGGCGCTGCCGTCATCGTGGTGAGTTTATGCTTGCTTGTGAGTGTTTCCATTGTTGCTTTTTAAGGTGCATAAGCACTGGTTAGGCTTATTTTCAGGGCTTACTTCCAGCCTTGGAGCCATTGACGATTGTCCTTTAAATCTCGCCAATTAATAGAAAACTCTTGTGCATTCATTTCAGCGCGAATAATGCACTCTGTGACATTCTGATCTTCGTCCTTACTCACCTTAATCACCGAAAAGTGTTTAAGTTTTTGGGTGACATTTACTTTAGTCCACTTGCTGTGTAATAGCTTTTTAGGGTGTAAAGGGTTCATCATTTTCCTTAATAGTTAATGCTAAGGACAGTAATTTGCTAGGCATATTAACTTCATACGTAGACATTTCTAATAAAGTTCATTGCCCAATGGCTGCGATTAACGTTTTAGTTAACGCTTTAGTTAAGAATGCTGAAAGCCGCTTATGGGGTTCACTATTTCTTATTCGTGAATGCTGAACTCAGTGCAAAGGGATATGATATTGGGCATTTTGTTGAAATGAATAAATGCGTCACTAGCAACCAAGCCAGATGATGAGTGTTGAGGGCTTTAGGAGCTTACCTACTTTGACAGCAGTTAAGTCATGATTCATGGGGAAAATAACAACACGTAGCTTAGCAAAAAGCTAGCTACGTGTTTAATTTCGCTTGTTAAATAAAGCGTTGGTTTATTCAGCTGTAGGCTGTTTCATGTTATCGCATACTAGGCAAACGATTGATAAGCAAAGTGCATAAAAACCAACCATTCCTAACACCATCGCTCCACTCTCGCTCCACAACATGTCAAGAAACACTTCTACTTCGCTCATTTGTTTACCTCTTAGTCATTACAATGGGATTAAGTGACATCTATAGGTCACTTGATATCAACTAACGAAAAATTAATTTTCAGTGGCTAGCTGATTAAGGGGCGCGAATATTAGCAAGAACAGATTAATAAACCATCAAAACTTAAAGTTATTACTCTAATTTTGGCTTTTGTGAGATAAAACTTAACAACCTAGAATCAGTTTTGTTAAGAGTTTGGTGTTTTTTTAACGCATTGGTTGGCAATGTTACTGCGTAAGGTAGGCTTTATTTTTGGTTGTTTTTGATTTGAATTGTCATTTGAGTGGTTAGTTAATATGGGTATGTACACTAAGTTAGGCAAGGCCTCTTCGTTAAAATATTCCTTTCGTTGAAATACATTTATCGAAAATAATGGTCTCATTCGCTTTTTTAGGTTGATGCAGGGTTCGAAGCTTGTATTGCCTGTTGTAATTGGGCGAGATTATTGACGATGACATCAGCCTGTGTTTGATAATCGGGTTGCTTATGATGATTGATAAACACAGATGTCATGCCAGCATTTTTAGCCGCTTGAATATCATAGAGGTAATCACCTACATAAATGAGCGTCTTAGCGGGTAATTGCCATTGTTTAGCTATCGCCAGTAGCGCATCGGGAGCGGGTTTTGCAGGATAACATTCTCGGGTTAAGACTAAATCAATATCAATATTATTTTGGGTAAGCTTAGTGGCTGTGGCTGCTTTGCTGTTTCGAGTGACTATGGCACAAGGCAATGACAAGGCTTTAAGGGTGTTGAGTAACGGGTGCATATTGGGTAAGGCTTTAGCATTTAGAGCATCATTGGTTTCATGTTGAATGATGATATCGTGTGCTCGTTGTCTTTCAATATGAGTTGGTAATGCATCAATAAAATCTAAGATATCGATATTAAGCGGGCATGCTAACTCTTGTTTTATATGGGTAAAGTTAAGCTCCGACTCTACTAATGTTCCATCTAAATCAAATATAACACCCTGAATGCCTGTTAATGGGCTCATTAGTGGTCCTTATTCCTACTTTACATTCACTTTACAAAGTGACTTCAGCTGATTTTTTAGCACATATTGGTGCTAACTCCCACAGCATAGAAGCACCTATTAATCATGCTCTTCAAATTCAATACTGTCTAGCTGTAATGAGAATGCACCAGCTTGTTTATTCGCAATCAAAAATCCCACTCGATTAACGTTATTAAATTCGATTGTTGGTGCGTTTATACTTCTTCCACGAAATTGGGCAGTAAAATCGGTCTGGCTAAATAAATGCTCGGTGACTTGGCCCTTTGTGGTTTCAAAGTTGGCTACATAGGCTTCGCCAAATGAAAGCTCCGAGGTTTTAAATCTTAGCTGATACTGCTTCCCGTCCCCCAGTACCGTTAATTTGACTTGTTTTGTTGCGGGAATGGATGAAGTGATTTGATATTCCATTGAGGCAAAGCCGCCATTATTTTCTAAAGACACTTGACCGCTAAAGTGCACATGGCCTGAGGAGTTAATATCGGCTTTTGTCGTGGCACTATGGTTAATTTCAATTTGGCTAGAGGATATGCCGCCCATGACAGAGTCATTGCTTATCCTTGCGGGGGTTAATTTATCTGAAGAGGCAAACTGTATTTCCATGGCACGGCTCCCAAAGCTGGAGAGTAAAAAACCGTAAACGGCTATAGCAAACAAGCATTTAACAACAAGTGCAAATAAGCCACCTGACGAAGTAAAATGTTGGTTTGATTTTATGGACAAGCCTATCATATCTGGCTCCTTTTGCTTAATCGGACAACATTGATGAGTGTAAAGCAACACGTAAAAACAGGATAAAAGAGCGACTTATCTCGGGTGAAAGATAAGCCGCAAAAGGGTCGGACGGAGATTAGTAATGAAAAGTCATTTCAGTGTTGGGTGCCTATTCTTCGGCAACAAAGTCGTCCATTAAAATGACAGAGAACATTGAAGTGTCATTTTCTGCATCAACGGCAGCTACGCTGTATAACCCATTTCCTGCTAATGATACGGCAAGTGGGCCTATGGCGACGGTTTTGGTTCCTGTTACTGTTACACTTACGGTGTAATCACCTGGTGCAACACTTAAACTGCCTGATGCTGCTTTAAATGGCACATCTGTTAGCGCTGGATCAGCATCACTGATATCGGCTGTTGGTGTTAGGTAGACATCAACATTACCAGCAGAATAAGATGCGTGAATAACATTTAGTCTTGCTTCAGTGGCAATACGTCGAGTGTGCTCTGCAAAAGCCCATGGGCTAATATCATTGTCAGCAAGAGAGCCAACAGCGAGGACTGAATAGCTGGCGCCTTGCATCAGATCGACAGCTGCATCTGTAATCACCTCGACCGAATTGTCAGCATCTGCTGCTACCGTCACAGTGTGCATGCCTTCTGGAATATTGACGTAGCCTGCGAAATTACCAAATGACAGCATATCAATAGCTGGTGTTGTGCTGCCGTCTAAGAATACATCTACAGCAGGGGCATCAGCTACTGCATGTACGACACGAATATCGCTACCACTATTAACGTCATTCAGAAGGACTTGCCCTTCTGGTAGTGCAACAAGTAGGGCGACTGGTGAGTCTCCTGACCATTCATTTGGAATAGCAGAGATAAAGTAATCCATTCCAGCAGCTAAATTGACCGTTCCTGAGTCGAAAACAACCGTTTTGTCTCCTGCTGGAGTAATTCTAATTTGGTAGTCGCTTGTGGGGACTTCTAATTGATCGCTGTTGTCCATGTAGTTGGCTGACAGGGTAGGATCCATCATGGTGATATCGGACATTGGTTCTGTCACATATATATCAACAAGTCCTACGCTTGGTGTTGCATGTAACACTTGTACCCGAGCGTTATCAGCAGTGATGTCAGACTCTTCATTTGCAATGAGTTTGAGCATTAAGGTTTCGTCACTTACCTTACCCAGAGCAACGGCGGTATATTCCATATCTTCAGCCACTGCAAGTTCTGCTTCAAGTACTGTAAGCGTTGTGCCGTCAGCAAGTTGTGCGTCAACTGCGATTGCATAGGTGTTGGTGGCGACTTCTAACAAGCCGCTAGACATTGCATAGTCTACGTCACTGAGTAACGCTGCGCCGTCTGCGGTGACATTGACCATTGGCGCATCACTGCCAGCGTGGATTACACGAATGTCTGCATAGGTAACAACTGGAGCTTCGGAATCAGCTGCTGTGATCGTATCATCGTCATCATCTGAACAAGCGGTTAAACCAATCAGTGAAAAGCATAGTGCAAGAGAGTAGATCCTTTTCATCGTTCTTTCCTCAAAATGTGTTTCTTAAACGAGCTATTTAATTTCTGTTTGATTGCTGAATTCAGGCGCTGATTTCGAGGGGTAATACGGCAATTGCTAATTTAGGATCATTTTTTTCTGCTGAAATTGTTCAGTTGAGATAAGTAAGACCATGCTGCATGGAAGCATAATTATCATCGACACTCGATCTTTTTAGTTTTAATCTGTAAGTAGAATAGGGTTCTTAAGGCATTTTTCGTGACTCAAAAAAGCAGTAACAATGAGCAAAAAAAATCACCAATGTTTAAAGTGGTTTCGTTTAATTTATTTAATTTTATTGAACCGCCATCAGCGTATTATGACTTTGAAAATATCTATTCTCATCAACAATGGCAGAAAAAATGCGGTTGGATTTGCGATTATTTAGCTGCGCATCAACCCGACATTATTGGTTTTCAGGAAGTGTTTAGTCCGGATGCATTAAAAGCGTTATTGGCACCATTAGGGTATCAATATTTTGTCGCTTTAGATGAGCCTAGTTTAATCAGTGATTATGTTTATCAAAGCCCTGTGGTAGCGATTGCATCCAAATATCCCATTATTGAATCCGCATTAGTGACACCTGATGCAGCCTTGTTTCCGCTTATGGGGATTGCTAATGACTTTAACTTTAGTCGTAAACCTTTACGGGCAAAAATTGCATTAGCTGAGTTTGGTGAGTGCGAGTGTTATGTGGTGCATTTAAAATCTAAACGCAGCGGCATGGGAGTCGATACTCTGGCCGAGTCAGGTATGCAAGGTGGTGCCGATTTAATGGCTCGCCAAGCACTTGGTAGTTGGGCGTCTAATATGCAACGTGGGAGTGAAGCGGCTTTATTGTTTAATGAAATCACCAAGCAGCGCACTGAAACTCAGCTGCCAGTAATATTAATGGGTGACTTTAATGACACGTTGCAAAGCACAGCATTAGAGGCTTTTAGAGCGAACGGTAAGCGGGTATTTCGTAATGATATTATCGATCCTAGCTTGAGATTATTGAACGATAAAATGTTAGCTGACGCTTTTGCTGAGTTTAGTTTGTTCGATACATATGAGCTGTTTCAGACCAAAAAAAAATTGAATGCTACTTTAGCGCAGGATGAGTATGAGTCAGGTTTGCATGATGAAGATTCCGATATTGCAGAAGACGTTTTACCACCTGTAGACCCTCTTAAATATGCACGCCAAGCAACTCACTATTTTGGCAATACTGGTTCAGTATTGGATTATATTTTGGCTTCATGTGAATTCGATGCTAGCCATCCTAAAAACCTTGCCGAAGTCAGTGATTATCAAACCCATGATCGTCACCTTGTGAGACCTGAATACGAGCGGGACAGTGACAGCACAGATCATGCGCCTATTATGATGACATTCACATTGCGAAGCTAACTCAGCTTGTCCAATACAACCTGTTTATTCTCATCTATCTCTATAAGTAACTTATTTATTTTTAAATAAAAATATTTTGCTGCGACAGATTTTGTCGCAGGTTAGTATTAAGCTAAATACTCTAGAAATGGAGATGATGCTTTATGCAGACCAATATTCAGCGGCAACTTGCCATGCTCGAACAAATACCTAATCACCCTAGGCGTATAACGGCGAATGAGTTGACAGATAGGCTCAATAGCCGAGATTTTGATGTCGGTTTAAGAACTGTGCAGCGCGAACTGAAAGCAATGTGTGACATGGGGTTATTTGGTCTTGAATTGGACGATCGCAATAAACCATTTGGTTGGTCAATTGCAGCTTGCTGGCGTGGGCTAAACCTGACCTTGATGGATCAACATATGGCGCTCGCATTTCATACGCTTAAGCACAGCGCCAGTCAGTTATTGCCTCCGCAAAGTTTAAAACAGCTTACGCCATATTTTGAACGAGCTGATCAAGTGTTGGCGAGCGATCCTAATAATCCATGGTTGTATTGGGCTTGCCGAGTTGCTCAGTTACCCAAGCCCTTTCCGCTTATTTACGCAGAGCAAGATCCAAAAGCGTTTGAGACGGTTCAGTATGCATTACTGCATAAGCGCCAGCTGGCTTGCCAAATTCAAAAAATGATTAAAGGTCAAAGTTATTGGATTAACTACGAACCGATAAATCCCGAAGGTATCACCATTTCAGAGGGGGTCGCTTTACTGGCTTTTACTGTTGGGTCTGCTCATGAAAAACGCTATGTTCAGTCTATCGAGCAATTAAGAGATATTCGCCTGCTTGAGACGCCAGCAATTACTCGAGATGATTTTGATATTGCTCGAACTGGTATTGATAATTCATCGACGTTAATTGATATAGAGTTACACGTATCGCCAAAAGCTAATTTCATCTTCCATCAATCTAAACTCAGCGAAAACCAAACCATTGAGTATTTATCAAGTGGACAATATAAGGTAAATGCCAGTGTGAGTGATACACCAAGACTAAGAGCTTTCTTATGGGAGATGGCTGACAACGTTGAAGTTATTGCTCCAGAAAGGCTCAGGGATCACTTTGTCCGTTTAATTAATAAAATGTCCAGGCAGTATCAAAACGTTACGACTTAGTTTGTCGCACCTTGAGGTTAGGCTATTGATAACATCGTAAGGAGAGTGACTTATGTTAGATATTAAGCCTAAACATCCCCAAGCCCCTTGTATTGCGGTCTTTGGCGTCGGAGGTTGTGGATGCAATACCATTAATCAATTAAGCCAGTCTTCATTAAGTGACAATGTCGTGCTGATTGCTGTGAATACCGATGCGCAATCACTGGCCGTATCAGCGTGCAGCTCACGCCTACAAATCGGCACCGAAGTGACAAAAGGTTTGGGTGCCGGCGCCGATCCTCAAAAGGGATATGCAGCGGCGCAAGAGTCTGAAGAACAATTAAGAGAGCATATCCAGCAAGCTGATGTCATTTTCATCACCGGTGGTATGGGAGGCGGAACAGGAACGGGTGCGGTTCCTTTTATTGCCTCCTTAGCAGCAGAATTAAATAAGCCTTTGGTTGCTGTGGTTACCACGCCATTTAGCTTTGAGGGGCTGCAACGAAACCAACTGGCAAAAGAAGGCATAGATAGTTTGATGCAGCACGCATCGGCAGTGATTGTGTTGCCTAATGATAAGCTTGCTAAAACCTTGGATAAAAAGATTACTTTAGTGAATGCTTTTTTCGAAAGTAATCGAATTTTGCAGGATGTTTTAGCGGGATTAACGACCATTATTAGTCAGTCTGGACTGATTAATATCGATTTAAATGATTTTATTACCGTAGTTAGCCATCGAGGCCGCGCGGCGATGGGGGTGGCAAGGCAAGCTGCTGATGAAGAGTTACAGCACACCATCAAAAAGTCGCTGAAAAATCCATTATTGGAAGATATTGATTTAACTTCTGCAAAAGGTGCCATTGTCAGTGTCATGGCTACAGAGCAAATCGAGCTTAGTCAGTACCATAAAATAGGTGAAGTATTACAACAAGCGTTAGCTGATAAAGCGGTGGTCATTATTGGGCTGACTATTGTCCCTGAACTTGAATCTGAGCTTGAGTTAATGGTGATTGCAACAGGTATTGGAGACAAAGAGGCAAATAAAGAGGAAAAGGAAGCGGCAGGTGGAATAGGAGATACAGTAGCAAGCAATACTGATGAGAGGTTCGGCCAATCAGAATTATTGAACCTACATGATTTTTTAGCCGAAAAATCACAAAATCCTCAAACGACATCATATTCATCTTCTGAGTTTGATACCCCGACGATAACCCGTCGCTCCCCAAACAGGGTTTTTAAGCGATGCCTTAATGATGGTGCAGCTTAGTTATTTTTTAGTTAGTAATAAATGACAAGAAAATGGTTTGAATGGCTTTAATGGTTTTTTGCCATAGATTACAAGAGGTTTCGCCTCAATAAAACAATGCCGTTTCTATGAAGAAACGGCATTTGATATGTTAGCGATTTCAACAATAACTTATTGATTCAGCATTTCACTGATTTTCACGCACCCTTGTTCTTTTTGGCGTACCTCAAGTAGTGCGCGACGCGTCATTTGAGATAAGCCCGTTTCGGTGTCTAATACTCGGTTGATGGCTGCAATATTGGCATTGTTGCAAGCTGTTGGGATTAACGCGCGATTGTAAGCCCGCATAAATACTGGGCCCTTTTTATCTGTTTCTGCAATATTGGCTAAGCGCTCTTCTGCCGTTGCTGCACTGAGTAGCTTTTGTTCACTTGGGTATAAATAATTCATCGCCACCCGTAACTTAGAGAAAGGCATGTCTGTATCGTGTTCAATATTGTGCAGCCATTGGCGCTTTATTTGCGCTTGTGGCCGACTGACTTCTGCCGCTATTGCAGATTTTTGGCCGCTATCAGAACTGTCTGCTTGCTTCTCTCTTGTAAGTAGTTTGGCACTATTTGGGTAATCATAACGGTTAAGTTGGATAATGATTTTCCAGCGTAGATCTTGGTTAATATTCAAGCCTCTTATCGCACTATGGCCGCTAAGAAGATCGGCTAAATGATCTAATGCGTCACGACTGTTCGCCATGGCGATATAACTATCAAACCAGCGACGTTGGAAGTCAGGGTTATCATGATGCTGCATAGCCATACGTAAGCTCATTTGGCTCAGCGCGCGGTTAACTTTTTGTGCATAGGCTTGATGATTCGGCGCCATACTGTTCAGGTATCGTTGTGCTTGTTTCAAGTTGCCGATAACTTGCCCTAAAATAGTGTAATCCTGCTCCTTAGGAGCATTAACCAGTGCAACATTGATAAATTGTTTTAAAGACGCTTTTCCATCAGCAACACTATCCCACATGCTCTGCCATAACATTGACCTAAGCAACGGATCGTTGACTTTACTTAGCTGCTCTTTAGCGGTTTGAAATGACTGCTCATCGAGAGTCACCTTAACGTAGCCCCAATCATCAAAGTTTGGGTAAACCAAATTAGGACAGTGCTTACCAATAAGCTCTGGCACTGCAGTTTTCTCACCTTTATAAGTCACGGCAACTTTAGGACCTGAGTGGACAGAATAACGACTAACATTGAATAGGGCGACTTGAACTCGTTGCTCTCGTAAAGTTGGTAGCTCGTTGCTTGGCGCAGTTTGCAGTAAATTGAATTGGCTTATGTGGCCATTTTCACAACGAAAATCTGCTTCAAGTGTGTTAACACCAGCTTGATATAGCCACGCTTGAGTCCATTGAGATAAATCTCGGTTACTGGCTTGTGCCAAGCTGCCAATAAAGTCATCGAGCTCAGCATTTTGGTAACTGTATTTTTCTAGGTACTGCTGAACCCCTTGCTGAAAAGTGTCCTCACCCAGTAAGTGACGTAATTGCTTTAGTGTTGATGCCCCTTTGTAATAGGTAATTGCATCAATATTATCAAATGCATTCATGCTGGTGGGGACTGGGACTTCTATTGGGTGAGTCGTCACTAAGCTATCTTGACGATAAGCGCTTTGTTTTCCATGGGCGTAAAATGTACGCCATGCATGGGTAAACTCAGTGGCTTCACTGGTTGCTAAGGTACCCATAAATGATGCAAAGCTTTCATTTAACCATAAGCCATTCCACCATTTCATCGTGACTAAATCACCAAACCATTGGTGAGCCATTTCATGCATAATAACCCCAGCAAGTCGCTGCTTTTGCGCTGCGGTCATCGTGTCTTTATACATGAATCGGTTTTCTGCAAAGGTGACTGCTGCTGCATTCTCCATTGCACCATATAAAAAGTCTGGCACTAATAATTGGTCATATTTTTTGAAAGGGTATTCGATGCCAAAGTAGTCATCAAAAAAGGTTAGGCCTTGCTTAGTGTAGGTAAACCAGTCCTTCGCGGTGACTTGCTCGGCGACAGACTGCCTAGCAAATAATCGCATCGGGTATTTGCCACTATTATCTTCCCAAACATGGTAAGGCCCTGCGTGCATAGAAAAGTTATATGGGCTTAATTTAGGGGTAACTGGAAAACTCCAAACATTGCTATCTGCTTGTTCGTCGATTTGTGTTTCACGCATGGTACTAATGACATGCCAATCTTTAGGCGCTGTGACGCTAATCTTATAGGTGGCTTTTAAGTCTGGTTGGTCAAATACGGCAAACATTTGTTGAGCTGCTGCTGGTTCAAAGTGTGAATAGAGATAAACTTTGTTATCTACAGGGTCAACAAAACGGTGTAAGCCTTCACCGTTGGTGCTATGTTCACGGCTATATTCCACTTCAATGGTATTGCGCCCCGTACTTAATAGCTGAGGGTTAATGGTGAGGTAAGCATCATTGTAGTTGGGGTAGATTGCTTTGCCATTCACCACAAATTTACTGATGTTGGCTTTGTTTAAGTCCAGTGTAAGCGGCTCTTTATTATTGCTGAGGATAAAGTCTACTGTTGTATTTGCATTAAAATGAGTGTCGCCAGTTAATGTAAATTGAAGTTGGTAGTTGACTTCAGAAATGATA
This sequence comes from Shewanella sp. 10N.286.52.A9, assembly GCF_041468985.1. Taxonomy (NCBI): domain Bacteria; kingdom Pseudomonadati; phylum Pseudomonadota; class Gammaproteobacteria; order Alteromonadales; family Shewanellaceae; genus Shewanella; species Shewanella sp. 10N.286.52.A9. The sequence goes on from NZ_JBFRJQ010000005.1 coordinate 146,096, forward strand.
GTTGAGCGAGCCATCGCTTGTTGCTGACTAATATTAGCGCTGCCATCTCGCTCAGTAAGACCGATATTGGATGTACTTGAGCAAGCAAACAGGCCGGCACAAGTTAGCGCGACGATTGACGACTTAAACAATTTCACTTTTTCTTCCCTAAATTTATTATTGTTATATTCACGGTTATAAAAAAGCCGACTCAAGGTCGGCTAAATTTTATGGTATCAGAGGTTTATAGACCTAAGAAAGACTTAGATTTTACTTTACGAATTTCTTTTTCATCAGACCACTCGATTAGACCTGTTTCTAGATCCATTAGGCGCATAGTCATTTTGTAGTAAACATCTTTTGTGCTGCCATCTTGTTTTACGATGCTAGATAAGTTGCCGTAAAGCATGTATTGCGCACCAACTTGGCGACCAAACTTTATCGCTGTTGATGGGTCAACCATACCAGCATTGTTTTGGTAATCTAGCTGCTTACGCACAGCATCCACTTTCGTCATATCGATAAAACGGAACTTGCCTGAGCGAAGTAACTTGTTGCTGATAGTGTCAGTAACAGATTCTGTATCAATATGCTCTGAGGTTTTATTTTTAATTTTGTCGACGAAGATAATTGGGCGATCGTTTTGAGTCATTACAATCACTGGTGGGAAGGTCAACATGCTATCAACCATTTTAGCAGCAATAGCTTGCAAATCCGTTGAGCCAAAGTTTTCATTGACGGTTTCTACTTCAGTTGCGTCGCCATACTCAACCTTAGATTGACAAGCTGATAGCCCGATTGCAGCGGCTAAAACAAAAATCAGTTTAAAATGTTTCATAGTAAGTTCCATATTGAATATGACTTATAAATAGTCGAGTTAGATAATTATTGAATAAAAACGGGTTTGATTTCCAGTCTCTATCACCCAAATTAATGTTGCACGGTTTGGTTTTACATCAATTTTAGCCGCAGGACTGTTGCCTAAACGGATTTGATACTCGCCTGGCTCTATGTACTGGCGGGCAATTTGTGCTTGTCGAGGCAAGGTTAACCAACTTCGTCTGTCAGCTTGCTCTGTCACAACGTTAAAAATTTGCATTAATATTGCCGCCGCATCTGCTTCGTTATTACGGCGTTTACTGCCACTTTCGACGCTTCGAGTCATTTCAGACTTAGTATAGACCCGCGCAGCTTGACGCACCAAGGCTGCAGGTAAATCTTCTTTTAATGCATTAATTGCTAAGGCATCGATATTGGCAATAGGTTCCGCTTTTAATACGGTTCCGAGCCCTTGGATTGTGGATGGTGCAATTTGTTGCCTATGGGGCTGGTAAGTTGCAAGTGACACGGTTTGCCAGTTGCCATCGATAGTGAAGGGGACCGTTAGGCTTTGTTTTTCTGGTACAAAGCCTTTTTCAACCACCATAACCACTTGGCCTTGACCTTTTTTAGGTAAAATAGCATCACCCCAACGACGTTTAAATTCATCATATTGCGGCATGGAAAGTTGCTTGGCGAGTCTAACTAGGTCTTGTTGCAAGTACTTATTATTGGGAGTGATTTGAGCGGCTTTTCGGTAGTCAATGTACGCATCGTTAGGCTCACCTAATAACTCATGCAACAAGCCAGTGGTGTAATAACTGTAAGCATTCAAAAACGAGCTAGTGACAGTACCTGTCGCTTGGTCTAGTTTGTTAATTTCGCTATCAATCGTACCGTTAGCCATTGCTCTAACTGACTTTTGAGATTTTTGGTAGCGTGCTTGTTCACTGCTTTGCAGTTGGTTACTGCGGCGAACTTCGACTAATGCACCCTGTGCATCGCCAGAAAAGAGATAATTAAAGGCTTGATATTGATGCACCATAATGCGCTCATAACCCGGTCCACGATAAGGGATGGCATTATCGTTTAATACTAAACTACTGGCGGTGGCAGTCAGATCAGAGGCGCTAATTGTGGCTCTGTCATCAAAGGCTTTATAAGCGCTAATCGCTTGTTCATAGTAGGTTTTACTGGCTTCAAAGTTACCAGAGACTTGAGCGACTCTCCCCGCTTCTTGTGCATACAACAAGCCATCGTTACTGTCGATTTGTGCTGCTAGCTCAGGCAGTTTGGCTGCAGGTGAGGGACTGGCTAGGTTTTGTTTTATCGGCGCAATTTGAGATGGATAATTAATTAAAACGCTATTATATGCGCAGCCAGTTAAGCTGAAACAGATTAAGGCAATACTGAGCAATTTATTCATTGGCTCACACCTTGCCCGTCGAGTGATGGAGAATGTAAGTTATTGTATGACTGGTTGGGTATCGGAAAGTCAGCTTGATTGACATATTGCAGTTCTGGCATCTTGACCCGTTCAAGCAAGGTAATACCTTGCAAATGGTCAAACTCATGTTGAAAAATTCGTGCGATAAAACCGTCCAATTGCTGCTCGATACTATCGCCTTGAAGTGACTGATAACGAACAGTGATGCTTTTATGACGTGTTACTTCAAGACGTTGTCCCGCTATAGATAAACAGCCTTCATTCTCTGTTTCCATTTCATCAGACACCGCAATAATTTGCGGGTTAATCACCACAGTCGCTTGGGTGAGTGGCGCGCCAGGATAACGAGAGTTAGGTTTAGAATGCATGATGAAGATAGCTAAATTACTGAAAACTTGTGGGGCTGCAATCCCCACTCCATGAGCCGCGTTCATTGTTGCTATCATATTGTTAGCAAGCTGAACCAAAGCTTGATCAAATGTCACCACAGCTTGTGTTTGGCGGGTTAAAATTGTTTCGCCAGTTTGGGCTATTGTCATGATGTCACTTGCAGGCATAACGTTCCTTAAATGTTTGCAGTTAATCTTGTATAACTTAGGTGTAGCACAAGCTTACATCTCGTTTTGCTTAGGACACCTTAGTTTTTGATTTCATGAGTAATCAATGTAACAAATAAAATGCAATGACACATTAATAGTGTGGCGGCGGTGTTTCTTCTGCTTGGGTTGCCATATTGCTTGGCTCCATCGCTTGCAGTTTATTGACGATTAATGACATTTGATGTTGTTGGAACGCAACTAAATCATTTAATTTAATGACTTCTTGGTTTAGCTCTTCGATTGTTGAATCTTGAAAAGCGATTTTCATTTCTAAATCATCAATTTTTTGTTGCATATCTTGCATGTTTTTCTCTCACATTGATGGGGATGAATTGCTTTAAGGTAGAGGTCCCCATGACTCAACTAAACCTTGATTACTGATACTGACTAAATTTTGCTGAGCATCACTTGCAATAGAGTATACAACGGCGCCTCTATTTTGACTGTTTTTAGTTAACTGAATTTGTCTATTGGCCAGTTTTTTACCCGATTGCACCTGCCAAAGGATAATTTCTTTTGAGGGTGACCCTGTGACGAGTATTTTATCCTGATGAATAAATCTAGCACTGCTGAAGGTCATTTGACGGCGGTTAATGGCTAATGAAGTGACTTCTTTGCCATCGCTGTTGTTATAGATATTTCCATTTCCGGTAATATCACTCGCGAAACTGAGTGAGCCACTTTGATTTAATTGCACTTTGCCGATACGAGAGCTGAACTGCCATTGGTGAATCGGTTGCCCTGTAGTGGCTTGCCATAAAATGACTTGTCCGTCATTAGAGCCTGTTAATGCACGTTGGCCATCTGCCGAAATAGAGACACTCGAGACGCGCTCATTATGGCCTAAAAACTTAATGAGACTTTGCTCAGGTGCTAGTGACATGACAGAACCATCAATTAATCCCACTAACGTTTGGGCGTTGTTGGCAATCGCAACAGACTGTGCCGATGCTGGCAGTGACCACCAACCGATAGATTGACCAGTTTCGACATTCCAAATGGCTAATGAATCGGTTGTGAGTGTTGCTGCATAGTGAGCATTGGCTGAAAATGCAGTATCAAACACATTATTGATAGTATTATCGGCCTTGTTACTGTGTTGCCAGCGATATTTTAAGCTTTCTTCCTTGAGATCCCATAATTGAACCCCATTACTTGAAGTACTGACGAGGGCAAGCTGCGCATCTTGAGACAAGCTCGCACTATAACTCGAGTCAGTCGTAATACTAAAGACGTTATCAGCCTTGGGCTGACAGGCTGTCAGTGAGCAAATGCATAAAATCAGCATAATTAGTCGAAACATGAACTTGCTCCTATAAAAGTTGTCTTAATGGCTGCGTTATCATTCAGGCCATTGCTAAAAACACTTTATTTAGTATAAAGTGGCCAAATATATACAAAATTTTTACCTACCGGTTATTGTAACCGCTAAAGGACGCTGAGGAAGCTTTAATGAAATCTATTTACAAATTATCGTTAGTTGCATTGGCTGTTGTTGGTCTTACTGCATGTAACCAAGAACAAGAAGTTGTTGCCAAGAAAGTTGAATTAACAACTGATGCACAAAAAGAAGCTTACAGTGTTGGTGGCTCAATTGGTCGTTACATGGCAGGTCATATTACTGAACAAGAAGAACTAGGTTTTGCTGTTGATCGTGCTCTTGTTATTCAAGGTTTCAGTGATGGACTAGCTGATACGCTTGAGTTAACTGAAGAAGAAATGCAAACAGTACTTCAAGGACTTGATGCTAAGCTAAGTGAAAAACGTACAGAGCAAGCAGAGTTAATGGCGAGCAAAGCAGTTGAGGAAGGTAAAAAGTTCCTAGAAACTAACAAGGCGAAAGAAGGCGTTGTTACAACTGAATCTGGTTTACAATACGAAGTATTAGAAGCGGGTGAAGGCGAAACGCCAGTTGCTGAAGATACGGTTGAAGTACATTACAAAGGTACGTTAATTGATGGTACTGAGTTCGATAGCTCATACAGCCGTGGCGAACCAGCTAAATTCCCATTAAACCGTGTTATTCCTGGTTGGACTGAAGGTGTTCAGTTAATGCCTGTTGGCGCTAAGTACAAGTTCGTTATCCCATCAGAACTTGCTTACGGCGAACGTGATACTGGTACTATTCCAGCTAATTCAACTTTAGTATTTGAAGTTGAGTTACTTTCAATCGAGAAAGCACAAACTGAAGAAGCGCCAGCTGCTCAGTAATTGTGATTAAAAGAAAAGGACGCTGAGCGCGTCCTTTTTTATGCCTAAATACTGGCTGAACATTTATCTACATTGGCTTTATAACCACTTGAGGCGATAAAAAAGCCACATTTGCAGCGCAATAAGAACAATTAATCCCGCACAAAATGCCGAGAAAGCCCAAGGGATGTCAGTGCCTGGAATACCACCAATATTGACCCCTAGTAACCCAGTTAAAAAACCTAATGGTAGAAACACCGCAGAGATTAACGAAAGAAAATATAACCGTTTATTAAGCTGCTCTGACTGCTGAGATTGTAATTGCTCTTGAGTTACGCTCGCTCTATCACGCACAGCATCAAGATCTTCAATGACTCTGATTAAGGTTTCATTTATCTCACGTATGCGTAATTTGTGCTCATTATCAAACAGGAAATGACTATCATTGAGCAGTCGCGATAATGCGTCTCTTTGAGGTGAGAAGTAACGCCTTAGGGTCACTGTTTGTTTTCTTAATTCAGCAATATCCACTCGCAGCGTTGCCGCGCTAGGTAAGGTGATTTGATCGTCTAAGGTGTCGAGTTCATCTTCAAGGTTATGGATTAACTCCATTTTTCTTTCGGTTAATCGTTCGCACAAAGACACTAAAAAGTTAGCACTCGAGTTAATACTATTAGGGTGGTTAATGATCTGCTCGGCAATATCTTTAACCGATTGCAGTTGGCGCTCACAGGTGGAGATAATACGATGTTGCTGGGCATAGATTCGCATCGATACCATATCTTCAGGCGCTGAATTAGGATTAAGGTTTATGCCGCGCAGTGCCATTAAAATACCATCAGGAGAGCTCAATGTACGAGGGCGAGTGTGCTCTGCTAATAATGTGTCAGTTTCGGTTTGAGGCAACTGGGCGTTAATGATCCATTGTTGAGCGTCAGGATGGCTATAACGAAGATGCACCCAAAGTAATCCGTCATTAGGTTGCCATTGTTCAAGCTCACTTGCTGATAAACTTTTACCCGCATTCGATCCCGTTAACAATAAGCAATATATAAAGCCTGTATCCATAGGTATCCTTGTATCCTATTGTTGTAGCATTATTTATTTGGGGTTTAATCCTTAATGAAAATAATATTAGCATTGAAGGTGAAATACAGTGAATTTATTCAGTCAGGACATTTTCATTATTTACATGTCTTAACTAAGCAGGTTTCCGGAATTTCGGTTAAAATAGAACAAAGCCTTATAGTTGAGTTTTATCATGGAATACGAGTTTCGCCGTAACAGTTTAGACGGCACTGTGTTTGCTGAATTTAGCATGGAGCATGCCATATTAGGGCGTTTTTTTGCTGAGCAATTGGCTACTGATGTTAATCGTTGCGAAGCGATATTAGCTCAAATCGAGCTTATTCGTGCGAGTAAGAAAAATGAATGGTTAATGCAAAGCGAAGACTTAGCTATGGTCATTGATAGTGAACAGGTTAGAGTGTTTGTTAACGCAATTGATTTTGACGAAGACTTTGAGCTAGAAGAGGCGATGAGCATGTATGATGCGGAGTCAGAATCGTTTTGCGGGCTTGAGGATTTTGAAACAGCGCTAAAAAGCTGGATTTCGTTTATTAAGCAATAGCGGTTTGCTTACACGAGCAACAGATAAAGTATTCAATGTTTACATTTCAATAAAAAGGCGAACCTAAGGGTTCGCCTTTTTTGAGTCAGTTTGAAGGCTAATGGTTTAAATATCTTACTGCCATTTCTGTACGGGATTTTGCATTTGCTTTACGGAGTAAGTTTTTAACATGCACTTTTACTGTGCCTTCACTGATGTGTAGCGCCTCTGCGACAACACGATTACTCTTGCCTTCTGCTAACTCTTTAAGGATTTGCAGCTCACGTGGTGTGAGCGATGCTATCCACGTTTCATCATTGTCAGCATTTTTCAGCTCGTAAATATACTCTTCAACTTCGTCGCTGATCACACGATGACCTAGCATGGCTTTTTTAAGTTGCTCAAGTAATAAATCAGGCTCAGTGTCTTTGAGTAAGTATCCGTCAGCGCCAGCTCGCAGCAGACGAACAACATCTTGTTTGGCATCTGATACAGTTAAAATAACAATGCGGGCTGTTACTCCTTCTTGGCGCATTGCATTAAGTGTATCTAAGCCTGACATGCCCTTCATATTTAAGTCGAGCAGAATAATATCCGGCTCGTCTTCACCGATGGCGGTTAACGCATCCAATCCCGTTCCTGCTTCACCAAACAGTTTAAAATCACCGTCTGAGGTTATTAACTGACAAATACCACGTCGAAGAAGCGGGTGGTCATCTACTACTAATACTGAATAAGGTTTACCCATTTAGAGGCTCCTGCTGGGGTGGAAATACGAGAGAGACTGTTGTGCCGCCCTTCGGATTATTATCAAACTTGACGCTGCCATGCAGTTTAGTTGCACGTTCATGCATGATCCCAATACCAAAATGCTGATCTCGTTCTTTTAGATGCGACACGCCAATTCCATCATCCTTGATATTGATGTGTATCATATCAGAATCTGCCAAAAAACAATCAATTTCTATTTTTGAAGGTTTTGCATGCTTGATCGCGTTGATTGTTGCTTCACGTGTCAGTTGTAAAACATGGATATGTTGTTTCGCTGCTAGTAAGTGTGGTGAGAGCTGATAGTTAAGATTAATTTCAATACCAGACTGCTTACGCAATTGGCTTAACATCACTTCAATTGCTTGGCCTAAATTAGGATCTTTGATGGTTAATCTAAAGGTTGATAAAAGTTCTCTAAGCTGGCCGTATGCGGTGCTGACTCCATCATTAATATCTATCAGCTGGGTTTCAACTTTGTCAGTAATACAATTGGGGTCCATTTGTTTGCGTAACAAACTGACTTGAATTTTTAAATAGGAGAGAAGTTGTCCTAATGAATCATGGAGTTCTCTGGCTATTACCGCTCGTTCTTCCATTAATGCTAGCTGCTGTCTTTCCTCTGTCGCATTATGAATAACAATTGAACGGGTTAGCATCATAGCAAAATTAACAAATAGCATATTATTGAGTGGTTTATGCGAAATCACCTCAATATAACCTAAGCTTTTATCTTCTAATTGTAGGTTATATTTTACCGGTTTAATTTGTGCTTCTTGGGTTGTATCAGCAGTGTGTTCTTGCTTGTTGGTATCAATCCAGCCGTTGTCTGCTTCAATACAATCGACCGAGTTATCAACATGTTCAATAACCAGTCTGACATAATCTAAATCTTCAAACTGTTGTAAATGAGTGAGTGCTGAACTGAGTGATTTATAATCTAAGCTGTCGGCGTGAAGTCGAATAAGGTTGTCGTATAAGAAGCTTAATTCATTATTTGCACGGGTTAACGCAATGGTTTTGTCATTCACTTGTCCCTCAAGATCTTGATATAGAGTATCGAGCTCAGAGGCGGTTTTTTTGAAAGCTTCCCCTAGTGCATGCAGCTCTACATATTCTGTCTGAGGTACATCAACCTTGAAATTGCCCTTAGATATCGCGTTGGCGACATCCATCAATTGGAGTATAGGCTCTACCATTCTGATACGAGTGTATCGGGTAGCTGCGGTGGCAACAATCAACATTAAAAATAACCCGATGATTTGGCCTATGACCAAAATACGCAGTTTGAGGGCTGCAAAGCGCTCCATTTCAAGCACTAATAAATCAATCGTATCAACGAAATTTTTTAACGAAGCTGAGTACAAATCTTGTCGATTATTTTCAATGTGGGAGCGCATTTGTTCCCACTTATTGATGACCAATAAATATTGCTGTGACAAGTCATCAGGACTGTACCAAGTTAATGAGCGTTCTAACGCTTCAGAGTGGAGTGTTGCTTCGAATAAACTTATCTTTTCATTCAGTAATTTCTCATCTCTGTCTAAAAATAATTTTAACCGATAACTTTGCATACGGAGCGAGCCTGATGCATTGATTGCTCGGGCATCACCAATACTGAAAGTAAGGTTGATAATTGAATACACCGCCAAGCTGGAAGAAATGAAAATTAGGACTAACATTAGTCTAAGAATAGTGGAGGTTAGGCTGCCTCGTTTTGTCATTTTAAATCCAACTTTGGTTTGTTTTTAATGCTCATAATAGCCAAATATTACTTTAGCGATGACTGTTTTATATTAACAGATAATCAAAAATGTGATGTACAACATATTAACATGTTGATCTAGCGCAAGCTTATTGTTCAATACTCATAAAGGGGTATTCTTAATTTAACCTTAAATGGATAAGTTTGTTCATGGAGATGTCGTGAATATTTAAAATAAAATGTAACACGGAGATGAACGGTGATGAAGATGAAAGGAAGAGTTATTGCGCTTAGCGCATTGATGGCAACCAGTTTTATGATGACTAGTGCAATGGCTAGTGATAAGACTGAACCTCGTAACGATGTTTACAAGGACAAGTATAAGCAGCAATTTGAAAGCTGGCACGCAACGTCAGAAAGTACTGAAATTGTTGATGTGCTAGAAGAAGATCCAAACCTAGTTGTGTTATGGGCAGGTTACGGGTTTGCTAAAGATTACAATAAAGCACGTGGTCACCACTATGCTGTAACTGATGTGCGTAACACTTTACGTACTGGTGCACCAACTGGACCAGATGATGGCCCAATGCCTATGGCTTGTTGGAGCTGTAAAAGCCCTGACGTACCTCGCATGATTGAAGAGCAAGGTGAAGACGGTTACTTCAAAGGTAAATGGGCTAAAGGCGGTCCTGAAATCGTTAACACTATCGGTTGTAGTGATTGTCACGTAAAAGGTTCACCAAAATTACGTATTTCTCGTCCATATGTTGACCGTGCTTTAGAAGCCATTGATAAGCCATTTGATAAAGCTTCTCGTAAAGACAAGCAATCAATGGTTTGTGGTCAGTGTCACGTTGAATACTACTTTGAGAAAACAGCTGACCGTAAAGGTTATGTGAAATTCCCATGGGATAACGGTACCACTGTTGAAGAAATGGAAGTGTACTATGACGCAATCAACTTTGCTGATTGGACTCACGCAATTTCTAAAACACCTATGTTAAAAGCACAGCACCCTGGTTATGAAACTTGGATGTTAGGTATGCACGGTAAAAACAACGTAAGTTGTACTGACTGTCACATGCCACGTGTTGCTAAAGCAAACGGTAAAGGTAAGTTCACAGACCATAAAGTGGGTAACCCATTTGATCGTTTCGACGAAACTTGTGCAACTTGTCATGAAGGCAAAACAAAAGAGTTCATGATGGAAGTAACACATGAGAATCAAAAAAGTGTTACTGAAATTAAGCTAAGAGCTGAAACTCAGCTTGTACACGCTCACTTCGAAGCGGGTGCAGCTTGGGATGCTGGTGCGACTGAAGCGGAAATGAAACCTATCTTAACTGATATCCGTCATAGTCAATGGCGTTGGGACTTTGCAACTGCATCTCACGGTGTTGCTGCTCATGCTCCAGCTGAAGCATTACGTATTCTAGGTGGCGCAGTTGATAAAGCAGCTGATGCGCGTATTAAGTTAGCGCAATTACTTGCAGCTAAAGGCGTTAAAATGCCAATCGCTATTCCAGATATCTCGACTAAAGCTAAAGCACAAAAAGCCTTAGGTATGGACATGGATAAGATGAATGCTGATAAGCAAAAATTCTTAAAAGACCTTGTTCCACAATGGGATGCTGAAGCTAAAAAGCGTGAAGCAACTTACTAATAACACGATGTAATTAACATTAGTGTTGAGATAAAAAGCCCTCTTAGAGGGCTTTTTTTTGGGCTTTAAAACCATTCATTATCATGTTACTACTATCTGATAGAGCATAAGGAATGACGACAACGCGGGGGCGTAACATGAGTGATAATCACACCAATACTGAAGAAAAGGAAACTCCAAGCAGTCAAGATGTTACTGGATCTGAGCTGAGCCGCGGCTCTGATGATTTTATACATCAAGGAGGATGTTTATGCGGTGCAATTCGCTATCAGATTACACATCGACCTTTTGACGCGGATTATTGCCATTGCAGTCAATGTCAAAAATCTTCCGGTGCTGTGTTTCAAGCGTGGATGGATTTTAAGGTTGAGCAGGTCGAGTGGATTGCGGGCAAGCCCGTCGAATTTGCCTCTTCTGAACATGTTCGCCGAGGTTTTTGTCAGCAATGTGGCTGTACAATAAGTTTTAGAGATACTCGCCACCCAGGCTACTATACTTTGACCATTGGCTCGCTAGACAACCCAAACCTTATTCACCCGAATTACCATATTTATACAGCGAACCAAGTGAGTTGGCTTAATATTCTTGATACCTGCGAGCGCTACCCGCTGGATCGCAGTTAATTACTCAAAAAGCTGCCTTGTTAGGCTTATCGGCGCATTGCTTGCTGGCTAGGTTACAACGTCTCTAATTAGAGGCTATAACGCTAAGCTTGTTATGGTGAGACTGTTACGGAGAGATAGTTATCACTTGCCAGTGTGGTAGCTTCTCATTTAGATCTGGGATGATTTTATCGGCATCGCCACGCAAAACAATAACGGGATTACCTTCAAAAACATGGTTAGCCATGGTTGTTATTGCTTTTGGTGTCAGTGAGTTAAGGGTTTCATGTTGTAATTGCTCAAAGCTAGCCGTTCTACCTAAAAGTAAGTTGTTAATATAACGGCTTTCTTTGCCGTATTTATGGTCGCTTGCCAATTGTTGTTTACCCATTAAGTAAGTGATCACTGCATTAATTTCAGTCTGTTTAGCTGCTTGTTCTTTTAACAACTGAGTATGATCGATTATTCCTTTTAGGAATGCGCCAGAGTTCTCTAATGAAGTGCTGCCATAAAAATACAGGTATTGACTTAATGGCGCATCGACACACCGACCGTAAATACCATATGTGAGCCCACGTGTTTCACGTAAATCATAAAATAGCCGCCCTGAGTAACTTCGACCGAGTAATGCTGCGATGGTTTTGCAATCGGTACTATTTTGATTGTGATTTGTGGTGTTAACCAGATCAGGTTTTGCTAACACAAAGCCCACTCGAGCTTGGGTTTGAACAGTATCTTTAGCGTCAATGATAAGAATTGTCTGTGTTGATTGTTTTGTTGCTGAACCAGTGCTGTTGATAATGATATTTGGTTGTACTTCAGTCAAATTAGGCTGAGTTGTGGCTAACCAAGTTGGCACAAAAATATCAGAGCTGGTTATGACTGCGTTTTGCTTGTTGGCAGAGCTAGTTGAAGTGCTATTCGAAAGGCTATTCAATTGACTATCCAATGGGCTATTCAATTGACTATTCAATGGGCTATTCAATGGGCTATTCAATTGACTATCCAATGGGCTATTCAAAGAGCTCTGAGCAACACCATGTGTAGCCGAAGTTATTGGAGAGGGGATAAATAAATGCCATTGAAGTTGCTGACGTATTTTGTTGTGTAAAGTTTGCAGTGTCGTGTTATCTAGCTCATTGATTGCTGACTCATTGCGAACATTGAGATTGTAAGGGTGCTGTTGTCCTAATAGCTGCTGGCGAAATGTCGTGTCGATTTCAGAACCAGTAAAAGCACCAATGTGTTTATTAAGTTTCAAGTTGCGTTTGACGGTTGCAATATTGATGTCGCTTAGCGCACCTTTTTCCCAAAACTGCCAGAGCTGTTGCTGCAATTGTTGATCGGTTGCGGTGCATTCAATGGTCATTCCTACGCTATGAAGACTGGCTCTTATCTTAATGCTGCTCAAGCAGCTTGCCATTTGTGGTGAGTAGGCGGTTGTATTGGCCATTTCTTCAAGTTTTTGCTTGAAAGCTTCAACTAAAATATCGGGGTGAGTTATAGGTTGCTGGGCTGAAATGCCGATTACGTATAGTCGATTTAACCCAGAGTCATTAACCTCACTTGTTGGCCACTGATGAGCGTGAAACTGCTTTGTTAAGGTTATGGTGTGCGGTAACTGATAAGCAACTGGTTTTATAGCTTTAGATTGTGCTTGTTGAGTAGCGGCCAATAACTGGGATAAATTGGTTGACGTATTGCTAGCAGAGGTGTGGTTTTCTGGAACGTCAAATGACGGAATGTTAGGCGCTTGTGCTTCGGTAAAGTGAATGGGTGAGTGCTGACAACCTAATGTCATTAATGCCAACATTATCATGCTGCTGATAATAATGAGTTTGGGATGTTTGTTTTTTGGTATCAACATTATAGCGCCCAGCCTTCTAGCGTCTCAGCCATTCCTTGGGGTAATGCTTCAAGTACGCTTTTACCCCATCGAATGTACCAAGGTGGTAGCAAGTCCACTCGAACTGTTTTATCAATAAAATATGCTTGGGTAACTCGCGATATATCATCAGGAAGTACTGCTTGAATACGCTGCCATGGCTGCGTTAATGGCGCATATTTATCTCTATTGGCTGTATTTGATAAGTGTTTAGCAAGTGTTTGCGAGTGGGAAAACTGCTGTAACTGTTGAGATAGTGCTAAGGTTTTAAGTTCACATAATTGTTGCTCTGTCATCCCATTGGTCACGATGTCGGCAAATAGTGAATCAGTTAATTTTTGTAGCTCATTCAGTGAGGTGTTTGCCCGCGGGACGAGAACCAAATTGGTGACGCCGTGATTCTCCATTGTTAACGGAATTGAATAACTGAGCATGTGAGATGGCGATGCTAATGTTTGCTTAGCGAGAGCGCTGCGTAGGTTTTGAAATAAATATCCTTGCAGTAAAGAAATAGCTTCATAATCAGCATGCTCTCTTCCAACAGTATGCCAAGCCATAAGGATTGCTGGCCATGGACCACGCTCATCGACGATTTCTGTTTGAATTGCTTTGGCATTAATACTGAATTGTTCGAAGCTATCATGAGGAATATTTGGTGATGTCCAGCCTGAAAAGTGCTGTTTTACAAGGGCAAGACTGTCCTCTTCTAAATGGCCTACTAAGGATAATTGCATTGCGTCAGGGCGATAGTAACGTTGATGAAATGTCTGTAATGCTGAGGCGGTAGCACTGGTGACGTCCTGTTTACTGCCAATAATCGCATGTGCATAGGGACTGCCTTTTACTTGCGATAATAAAAACTCCATAGCGGGACGTATGTAGGGTTGATTATCAATGTTGGTTGCCATTTCCTCTAAGACAGCACCTTGTTGATTGTTGACTGTTTCAGCTGATAACACTGGGTTAATAAAGCGATCAGCCTCTAAAAATAAACTTAAAGCCAAGGCTTGAGCTGGGATAGTGGCGTAGTAATTGGTGTAATCAAAATGGGTACTGGCATTAAACTGAGCTCCTATTGCACTCATGGTTCTTGGGTAGCTATCTGCTGGTGCATTAAGGCTGCCTTTAAACAGAAGGTGCTCAAATAAGTGTGCATAACCTGATTGTCCACTGGGTTCGTTCCTAGAACCAACATTAAATTGACTGGCAATGGAGACTGTGGCCTGTTCGGGTCTGTGTACTTGTCTCAATATTAATCCGTTATCGAGCTCTGTTAGCGCTATTTGGTTTTCAATATGTTGTAGTTGGTTGATTTGCGACTGAAGCAGACATTGGGAATTGGCTTGCAGTTGAGGGCTGAGCACGACACTGATAAAAGACATCCCATAAGCAATATATTGTTTAAAACTAGAGCGCTTAGGCGGAATGAAGTCAGGTTGTGTCACTATGTCACCAGCATATTCGTAAATGATGTTGATTAGATTACTTTTATAGCGCTTGTTACTCAAGTTTACTTATTAAGATGGGGAAATAGCAAAAAGCCCAAACGCACTTGAGTGGCACTTGGGCTTTAATCGAAATAACTGCTGATTTGCTAGTGTTAGTCAGCGCTTAATCACTATTGTTGTTCACACTAACTGTTTAAACACCGTGTCTAATCAGAGTTTTTTGGACTCAATTGTTGCTCATTATGAGCTTGCTGAGCTGTATTGATGCGGGTCGGAATACCAGTACGTTGCTCTAATAAGCGTTTAAGCGTAAATGAATCGGTATCAGCATGCGCCACAATCGCAGTAATTTGTTTGTTTAGGGTTAAAGGGAGTTGCTCATTCGACTCAAACTGCTCAATGGTTTCAGACAGTGGTTGATGAACTTCTAAATAACGATTTCCGTCAGGTTCAACAGTAGCCTTAATCGGTTGGTTAACAAACTCGACTCGTGTGCCTACAGGTACGCTATTAAACAGGTGCTCGATGTCATCTTCTCGAAGTCTGACACAGCCTTGGCTGACTCTCAGACCAATGCCGAACGAGGCATTAGTGCCATGGACAGCGAATAAATTACCAACGTAGAGCGCAAAAAGCCCCATTGGGTTATCAGGCCCAGCTGGCCAAACATCGGGTAATTCAACGCCTTTTGCTGCGTATATTTCACGTGTTTTTTGAGTAGGAGTCCATGTCGGATTCGCACGCTTGCGGTACACTTGAGTGACCCAATTCTCTGGTGTATCTCGTCCAACTTGACCTATGCCTATAGGTAATACTTCAACAGTGTTGGTCCCTTTAGGGTAGTAATATAAACGCATTTCAGCGCTATTAATCACAATTCCTTTACGAGGCGCATCTGGCAAAATTAACTGATGAGGAATAACCAGTGTGCTACCAGGCTTAGGTAGATATGGATCGACACCTGGGTTGGCTTCCATCATGTTGCTCAAGCCTAACTGAAACTCAGCAGCAATGGCTTCTAGGGTAAGTTTACCCTCTGGAACCACGTAATACTGGTTTTCACCAATTAATCGACTTTCTTTAGCTGGCAGACGGTATTCAACAGCTGCAGCATTGAGACTCGTCAATAAGGCTGATATAGCAATTAAACTGACGCAAAACGACTTAATCATATGGGCGACGGATTCCTAATTTTGTTTACAGTGGTCAATTATTATTAAGTATTAATTTTATACCAAATATATATTAACTAATACTTAATAATTAACCCTTAAAGGGTAACAAGTTTGGCATCCTTGATCATTCTTATACTGATTTCAAGCTAGGTGGTGTTTGAAATCAGTTTTACCCTTACGTTTCTTGTTAATATTAATCACTGATTAAATCCCTTTTTATGAGTGATTAATCTTTAATTATTTTATTTAAAAGCCTTCCGAGTTTTTATTGATATAAGGAAGGGGTTTCTTTAGTCGGTCTAGTTTTGAATCTTCTATGTAACCACATGTATTGGCTACGGTTTCTATCAATAATATTTTCAATAATCTTGTTACCACGAATCGCATCTTCGAGTTCATTCTCACCAGGGAAATTATCCAGTGGTGGCATTATTTCCATGTGATAACCGCTATCGTCAGCGTTTCGTTCAACGAAAAAAGGCAATACCTTGGCTTTACCAAGTTTCGCCAGGGTCGTTGCACCAGTAATTGTGGCGGCATCTGGTACTGCGTAAAGCGGAATAAATACCGCACTAGAGCGACCAAAGTCTTGATCTGCTGTATACCAAATCACATCGGGATTTCGCAGACTTCTGACCATATTACGAAGATCACGTTTAGGTACAAGACCTTTATTCGAACGTAAGCGGCCATTGACCTGTAAGTACTCCATCACAGGGTTATCATGCGGGCGATAAACCCCGATTCCTGGCTGGAATTGGCCAAACATTCTTGCGCCCATTTCTAATGGTAAACAGTGCACTGCAAACAAGATGACACCATTGCCATTATCTAAGGTGTCACGCACGTGCTGATCGCCTTTCATGGTCATATGACGTTGCACTTTATCATTAGACCACCACCATGCGTTGATGGTATCAAATAAGGCTTTGCCGGTTTCTTCAAAGTTGCGTGTTAATAAAGCTGCTCTTTCTTGCTCTGGCATATCAGGAAAACACAAACTTAAATTTCGCTCTGCTGTGTGCTTTCTACTGCCTGCAAATTTCAACACTAAACGGCCTAACCCTTTACCCATTGCCATTTGCCAACGCAGAGGTAATAGTTGAGTTAGCCTCATTAATCCAACACCTAACCATAGTGGCCAATGTTTAGGATGTAATAAATGAGAACCAAATTGCGCTTTTTCTACCACGGAACACTCACTTTTAAATCAAATTAGTTTCTATTCTAACTTAATTTTATAGCAAAATTAGGTACAATCACCGTTTAATGTCAGCAAAAGAAAAAGTTTACTATGAAGGTATCTCTCCCAGCATTCGAAAAAGCCCGTGTACTAGTTGTCGGTGATGTCATGCTTGACCGCTATTGGGTAGGGCCTACAGGGCGAATTTCACCAGAAGCGCCCGTGCCAGTAGTTAACATTAAAGACATAGAAGACCGTCCAGGTGGTGCTGCAAACGTGGCATTGAATATTGCCGCATTAGGTGGACAAGTTCAGCTTGCAGGCATTGTTGGTGCCGATGAAACAGCTCAAGCATTGACCGTAGGTGTTCAAGCTCAAGGTGTAGAACCTCGTTGGTTAACTGTTGCCGACAAACCAACCATCACTAAATTACGTATTTTTTCACGTAACCAACAATTAATTCGCCTAGATTTTGAAGAGAAATATAGTCGCGCTGACAGTGATAACTTATTAAACACCAGTGAACCTATCTTAGATAATGTCGATGTACTGGTCTTGTCCGATTATGCTAAAGGCGCAATTGATTCCCCTGTTGATTTTATTGCCAAAGCACGTGCTAAAGGCGTGACCGTATTAGTTGACCCGAAAGGCAGTGATTTTTCTCGTTATCGAGGTGCATCATTATTGACGCCAAACATGAGCGAATTTGAAGCCGTAGTCGGCCCTGTCGTAGATGAGGCGGATCTCATTGCCAAAGCTAAAGGCTTAATTGAACAATTTGAGCTAGGGGCTATTCTAGTCACTCGTTCAGAAAAAGGCATGACGTTAATTAGCCAAGATGAAGCTGAACTACATATCCCTACGGTTGCCCGTGAAGTTTATGATGTGACTGGTGCAGGCGATACAGTGATTTCTGCGTTAGCTAGTTCATTAGCTGCCGGCAGTTCAATGGCACAAGCTTGTTCTATTGCCAATATGGCTGCAGGTGTTGTGGTTGCAAAATTAGGTACTGCAACGGTAAGCCGAATTGAATTGATTGAAGCTCTTGCATTAAATCAAGGCGAGTCAGGCTTTGGTGTGGTCTCAGAAGATCAGTTAATGTATGCCCTTGAGCAAGCCAGACTACGTGGTGAAAAAGTGGTCATGACCAATGGTTGTTTTGATATTTTACATGCTGGGCATGTGAGTTATTTACAACAAGCCAAAGCTTTAGGCGATCGTTTAATTGTAGCCGTGAATGACGATGCTTCAGTTAAACGCTTAAAAGGTGAGGGAAGACCTGTCAACCAAGAGGACCGCCGTATGGCAGTGCTTGCAGGTTTAGCGTCTGTTGATTGGGTGATTCCGTTTAGTGAGGACACACCACAACGTGTCATTAGTCGTTTATTACCTGATGCGTTGGTTAAAGGCGGTGATTATAAAGTCGAAGAGATTGCTGGCGGAGCTGAAGTTATGGCAGCTGGTGGCACGGTTGAAATCTTAGGATTTGAAGATGGCGTATCAACCACAGCGATTATCGAAAATATTATGGCTAAAAAGTAGTGAAATTTCTGGCCCTAATTATTGGGCTTAGTTTTTTCAGCGCTATTATTGTTGGCGTTAGTCCTAAACAGGCTAACGCTAGTTCATTAAGTCGTGAGAGCCACCCCCTTTCTTACCCCAGTTATTCTTCTCTATATTCAACCGGCCAAATACATCAACTGACTGATAAACAAGCGCTGATTTGTCCAATTGCTCATTATGTTTCTTGCATAAAACAGCTACCTGCGAGAGTGTCTGCACAATTGCCTTTACGTCAGTCGGTATCACAAAGCTTGGGTCTTAAAACTGCGATGGTAATGCCAGTTGTTGATCAAGATATTGCAGGTATCGTGGTGATAAATGACAAGCTGCCAGTGATTAATCAAAGTGTGGCACTTAACGGTCAAGCGTATCAATTTAACCTTGAGCAACAAACTCAACTGACTTTGTGGCATGAGCTAGGGCACCTTGAAAATATTTCGCTGCAAGAGAGTCATTTATTGCTGCCATTAACCCCTTACCAGCACGAATGGCTAGCTGATTACTACTTAGCGTGGCGCTTAGCTCATGAGTCTGGAAGTGTGTCACTGATTTGGCAGCAGTTGCATAGACGCAATATTGCTGTGATGAATACCACTGGTAATATTGGCCATTGGAGCTCTCCACAATTATTGTGGCTACTAAATCGCTATGAAGTTGATGATATTATTGCTTTTGAACAATATGCTGACTTCATCGCTGATGCTTATCCCCACGCGCCGCAAATCAATGACACCGAAATGGATGAAATATCAAGCCTGATGCAACGCACATTTGGCCGTGGCGCCGTTCAAGCTTTGCCGCATTATATGTTTTGGCAACAGCAGCGTTTAATTGAAGTATTACATCCGACGTTAGTGCACCTGATGGGAGCTGAACTTGCTAATGCATGGCTTATTCAGCAGTTCTCAGAAGCCGAAAAGGTTATAAGCACTGATGAGTAAAACTCTCAGGTTTGAACCATGATGAAAATGTTTCAGTTAGCGTAGACTGTTGTCATGAATATTTACATTTCAATCTGAAACGCTTTTAAATAGTGTTTACCGCTAGCTAATTTGTTAAAAGCCTTATTATTGACTGACGCAGCAGCTATTTCTGTAAGATTAATTGGTGATATGTTTGCTCTTTAGCCAATGTTAAAATCCATAGTTAAAGTGCGTGTTAATAAATTGTACTTTTTAAAAAGACAAGCTAGATAAACATTTGATAGGCTATGCAAAATTTCATTTCATTGAGGTAGTTACTAGAAATAGTAACGATATTTTTGTATGGCAAAGCGTTCTAGAATCGATACTGAAATCACCATAAAATTGATTTTAGATGAGGCGTTTGAGCAAATCCTGACAATTGGGTTTGAAAACATGTCTTATACATCGTTATCAAATGCTACAGGTATCAGCCGTACAGGAATTAGCCATCATTTTCCCCGAAAGGCAGACTTTCTTTCGTGTTTAGATTCACGTATTTCAGCTCGTTTTTGCGAAGGGTTAGACTTTAGCTCTGTGCAATTACTTGAGTCTTCATGGCGACATTTTATTAGTCAAGATCACGCTAAAGCCGTCCTTAAATTGTTTTTTAGCTTGTGTGCTTCTAACCAGCAAATTCAGGGGCGCTTCAATACAGTTAACGATATTCGTTATAAAGCGCTGATGAGATTAGGTGATGATGGTGGCTTTTGCATTGATAGGTTAATTGGTCAAAGCGCTGTGACCATGTTTAGTGCACAAACTGAAGAAGCTGTAGCGGCTTAAAACCTCATAAAGGCTAGTTATTGTCTTTTCCCTGCGCCATAAAGCTGCGCAGGGTTAGGTCATCAAAAAACTCAGAAATGCCACTGTACATAGATGGTGTTGTAGTTACTGCCACCTTTAATGCGCCCGAAAGCTGAGCTTGTTTCGAAAATTCCTGAACGATGATGAATACTGTAACCTAGCCATGCATTTTTTAATGGCGCATGGTTAAATACATCGCCTAGATTGACGTCAAATGAGAAGTCTAAATAATTAAGTAACTTTGATGGTCGGTAATCTTTTTCATCTAACTCACTGCCTTCAATGTAGGTGACATCAGACACATAAGACAAGCCTTCTGCAACACCAAGGCGGAAGCGCCAGCCTAAATCAAAGGTATAAAATGCTTTAACTCCGATGACACCTTCAGCTAAATTGTCCTGCACTTCAGAGTCATGATGCCAAACACCACCCGCTGTAAAATAAAGATCAATTGGGAGTGTGAATAAATTGTCTGTTAAGGGTATGCCATAAAATAACGACGTCATTTGGTTGTTATAACGGTCACCTTTTGCATTGCCTGTTAGGATATCATTTAAGTTTGAAGGCGTGGCCCAACCGTGCGCGACCCTTAAAAACTCACCACTTTCCTTAGGTATTGGGTTGGTATTAGGCCGTTTAGCATCGGGGTAAAAACCAAAACCGAAGAAGGATTCTAATTGATATTGGTTTTCGATTGTCGGTAAATCATAAATATCATCTTCAAGGCGCGTGACGCCAAAGTTGGCAAGCAAGTATAGGTTACTGGCAAGGTGGTAACGGGTATTTAACCCTGCAGAAAACGCTAGACCTGCACCAGGATCAATTTGATCTAGCCCGTAATAGTGCTCATTAAATGAATCACCTTTCCATTGAAATTCTGCATATGGGTTTAATTGCCAATCACCCGCCGTCCAGTGATATTGTGTTCGAGTATAGGCGTAATAGCGTTTATCTCCATCACTTAAAAAGGCAACATCTGCTTCTAGTCCATCTTTTTGAAAGCGATATTGCACACCAAAATCAAACGCATCTGATTGAGTTTGATTTTGATATTCTTGGGGAATATCGACAAAACGAAATCGAGTATATAAATTGACTTGATGTTCTTGATGACTCCACAAATGGACACCGGCTTCTAAACCATCAATAAAAAAGTAATCATTTTCAAACTCGATTAATGGCATGACATCCGTAACAACATCTGCTTCAGTTGCGTAAGGAATATCAGCGCGACGCATGCCAATGCCGACTCCCCATGTTGAAGGAAAGTATTTTTCTGACTCGCTTTCTTGTGTCTTGCTCGTTTGAGTTGTATTTGACGTAGATGTAGCCGTTGAAGGGCTATTATCACTGGCATAAGACATTAAAGGGCTAGTGCATAATAAGATCGCACATAAGCGAGAGAAGTTAGACATAGTTCTTTAATACCAATAATAATGGAGTAATGGACTTTACAAACCACTTACAAATTGTTTAGTGGCTAACAGATGTATTTTATTGAATATTAGTGGATTATAGCATGACGTTTTTTAAAGTAATCAGTCCCCGGCTTTTTTTGTAGCAAACTGTTAACTTCTTTTGTTACTGATGAAATTGATTAGCGAATCGATTGAATAAGGGTTTTGGGTTGTTGCCAAAAAGAATAGTTATGTTTTCCTGCTTGTTTAATGCCGTACATGGCATTATCAGCTTGCTCACAAACTTCAGCAAAAGTGTCGTGTTTTGCAAAGCAACTAATGCCGATACTTAAGCCTAATGATACCGACTTTTCTTCTATAGTGACGTTCTGCTTGTAATGATTCACTAATGACCCTGCCAAAATACTAATGAGTTCATATTCTGAAATCGCGGTGATAATGACAAACTCATCTCCACCAATTCTAGCAATGCTCACTTGTTTACTCGCTAATAGCTTATCAGCATAGTGTTGCAGGGTTTGGCTGATATTGATTAGCGCTAGGTCACCAAATCGGTGGCCATGATGATCATTGATCATTTTAAAATTATCAACGTCAATAAATAACAAGGTTCCAGAGTCAAAGTTGGCATCGTGTTGTAAGGATTTGAACGCTTTTTTAGCTGCGTTTCGATTGAGTAAATCAGTAAGCGGATCGCGATGCGCCAGTCTGGCTAAATCGAGTTGGTAACGTTTTTCTTGGGTGATATCGATGTGGGTGCCGAGGATTTTTAACGGTTTACCATCTGATGTGTATTCTACAATTCTGCCACGATCAGAAACCCATCGTACGCTTCCATCTTTGTGGATCATTCGATGTACTGCTTGGTACACGTCTTCTTTGCCTTCAATATGATCTTCAAAAGCTTTAATGACCCAGTCTTTATCATCTGGATGCAAACTTCCTTTCCAACTTTCCATATTCGCAGCATATTCTTCACGGGTGTAACCCAGTAATGACCCCCACTCTTGATTATAGATAAGTAAATCACCAGAAGGGACGTGTTGCTCCCACAAACACAACCCTGTGCCGTCAAGCGTTGCTGAAAGCTGCTGTTGCAAGTGAATGTTATGTTGTTTTAGGGCTTCATTTTCGCGCGTTAACCGCTCTATTTCTGCTGCTAATGCACTGAGTTGCGAAGCTTGGGTATCCATATGGGTCAATCATCCGTGTTCGTCAGAAAAGAACTCAATCTACTTTTGTACTTTTTTTAGCCTAAATAGTCAATTGTGTAATTTTGTAAGCTAAAGATTGATGAATCGATAATGCTATCGCATTTATTGTACTCTTCAAGGTGTGTGTTTTAGGTGTTTTATTGAGCATGTTGAAAATAACTCAAGATAATAATGGCTTATAAACTGTCTTAATCTAAAGTTTCAGGTGTGGAGTGCCATTGTTGGCAAGTATTTAACGAATTAAAGCGAATGAGTTTTACTGTTATTGTTTTAGGAAATACTCATTTATTGTCGTTATTTTAAGCTTTGATTTTATTTCAGCCATAAAAAAAGGCCACATCGTGGCCTTTTTATTGGAGAGGTTGGTTAATCAGCTTCTTTTAAGCTCGCTGTTAACTCAACGATGCCTTTTTTACCATCGCCGAATAACATTAATGAGTTATCCATAGCGAACAGTGGGTTAGGTAACCCAGCGAAACCTGGACTTAATGAACGCTTAATCACCACAACGGTTCTGGCTTTATCAACGTTTAGAATCGGCATGCCATAAATCGGGCTTCCTTTATCTTCACGCGCCATAGGGTTGGTGACGTCGTTTGCACCGATGACGATGGCCACATCAGTTTGTTCAAACTGTGGGTTAATTTCGTCCATTTCGATTAGCTGATCGTAAGGTACTTCAGCTTCTGCAAGCAATACGTTCATGTGACCTGGCATTCGGCCAGCAACTGGGTGAATTGCATACTTCACATCGGTTCCGCGGCTTTGGAGAACATTGGCAAGTTCTCTTACAGCATGCTGCGCTTGCGCCATAGCTAAGCCGTAGCCAGGAACAATGACCACACGCTCAGCAGTTTCTAACATCATGGCGATTTCATCTGGCGAAGTTGATTTGACTTTACCTGCGTAGATTTCATCTGCATCAACTTTTTCACCGCCTTCAGCCATGACACCAAATAACACGTTAAACAATGAACGGTTCATTGCTTTACACATAATTTGAGTCAAGATTATGCCAGAAGCCCCGACTAAAGAACCTGACACAATCAATACTGTATTACCGGTGATGAAACCGGTTGTGGCAGCAGCAATACCAGAGTAAGAGTTTAATAGTGCAATGACGACTGGCATATCTGCGCCGCCAATAGGAACAACAAGCAGCACACCTAGCACAACCGCAACAGCAACTAATGCATACATTAAACTAGTGTTAGTTGGGTCCATTACAATGGCAACAGCGAGTGCAAGTGCACTGATCAGCAAGATGACATTTAATGGTTTATTACCTGGGACTTTAATTGGGTTACCCGAAATCAGTTCTTGTAACTTTGCAAAAGCGACAAATGAACCCGACAGGGTGACAGAGCCAATAATAATTGTTGCACCAATTGAAATTAGTGCCACGGTATTGGTCGCTGCTGCAGGATCTAGGAAGCTTGCCGCAGCGATTGCTAGTGAGGCTCCACCACCAAAACCATTCAGTAAAGCAACCATTTGAGGCATGTCAGTGACTTTAATTTTAGTTGCCATCACTGCGCCGATTGTTCCACCTAATAACACCCCTGCGATGATCCACTCATAGCTAAGAATGCTTTGATCAAATAAGGTGACTACAACGGCAATAAACATCCCCATTGCCGAGAGCTGATTACCACGTACTGCAGTACGTGGTTTAGTTAACCCTTTAATACCTAAGATAAATAAGACTGCGGCAACAAGGTAAGCTAAATATATAAATGTTGTCATTGAGTCTATTTCCTTTTGAACATGGCAAGCATACGGTTAGTGACCATATAGCCGCCTACCACGTTAATTGTTGCTAATACCACGGCAATAAAACCAAGGACATTAACCATAATTCCTGCCCCAGAACCAGCAGAAAGTAACGCACCAACTAAAGAGATACCAGAAATGGCATTGGAACCTGACATTAAAGGAGTATGTAAGGTTGGTGGCACTTTAGTGATGAGTTCTACACCTAAAAATACTGCGACGACGAATAGTGTCAGTAAAAGCAATAGTGTCATATCCATTATGCTGTCTCCTCAGACGGTGACTCAGGCGCTGTGAGTGGAGCTAAATTCAGTAACTCTCTCAGGCGAGCGCTACTCACATCATTACCATGAGCAACAACCGTATCTCGTACAATTTCATCTTCAAAATCAAGAACCAATTCACCTTCATTATTAATCAGTAAATTCAGTAGGTTCTCAACGTTTTTGCCGTACATTTGACTCGCATGATTTGCCGCAGTGCTTGGTACATTTGAAGGGCCTAAAATCATTACGCCGTTATGCATAATCACTTCATCAACCTGGGTTAACTCGCAGTTACCACCACTTTCAGCGGCGAGATCTACAATGATAGTTCCGCTTTTCATGCCATCGACCATTTCTTTAGTGATGAGCACAGGGGCTTTACGACCAGGAATGGCAGCTGTGGTGATGACGATATCTTGCTGGGCAAGTACATTAGCCATGGCTTGTTGCTGACGTTTTAAGAAGTCATCACTTTGCTCTGTGGCATACCCGCCTTTGGTTTCAGTGTTTTCTGCTTCGATATCCAGCTCAACAGGCTTTGCACCAACAGAGATAATTTGCTCTCTAGCTGCAGGGCGAATATCGTAAGCTTCAACAACTGCACCTAAACGTTTTGCCGTCGCACAAGCTTGAAGACCTGCCACGCCCACACCCATAATGAATGCACGAGACGGCTTTAATGTGCCTGCTGCTGTCATCATCATAGGAAATAAACGCGGCGCTTTATGGGCTGCAAGTAATACAGCTTTGTAACCTGAAATGGTTGCCATTGATGATAATACATCCATGCTTTGAGCACGGGTAATACGTGGGATCAGTTCAAGTGCGATTGCACTGCCACCTGTATTTGCAATCGTTTGGGCGTTTTGTGGATTTACCAGTGGATCCATCATCCCTATAACCAATTGATGTGGTTTTAATACCGCACTAATTTCATCAAATTGATCACCCTTACAGTTTACCACTGTAATGATATCGGCTTCAGTGAGTAAGGCTTCTCGTGAAGAAGCTATCGTGGCTCCAACCTTGACGTAATCGTCATCGGTAAAGCCTGCTTGTAGTCCAGCGCCTGATTCTACGATCACTTGTAGCTGTTTTTTCATTAAAATGGTCACGTTGGCAGGGATTAACGCAACACGTTGCTCACCTGAGTGACTCTCTTTCGGTAGACCTAATTTCAAAAGGACAACCTCTTAGTTATATGTAGGGAAGGGTCGGGTCGTTTTAGTACTTCATCGTGCTTAACACTGCCATCGCTAACAGTGATGAGTAAGAAACAATTTTAGTACCATAATTTTTAACGTGCATCATTCTGGCAAGTCTTAGGTTTGATACAAGTAAAGAATGCGTGAAATCTCATTTTTACGGAGGTCTGACCTAAAAGTTTGCGCTACACCACACTTTTGTAGCTTAAAAAATCGCCTTTGCATATTCCTTAATGGAATAAAAAAGCAATTTTTATTATTTTTTGGTTGTAAGGATTAGGAGTAGTCTGATGACATTAAACTGTTATAGGGCCATCTTCTAATGTTGTTAAAAGAACTTTCTTCATTTGCTTCACCATTGTCTGAAGGACAAGTGGATAAGCTAAAGCAGCTCACTTCTGAGTTATCTGCGACACAATTAGCTTGGGTAAGTGGCTATTTAGCAGCGACCGCTAATCAAGGACAGGTTGCACAAATACCAGAGGCTGCTCCTGCTCAAACGGTCACAATTTTATATGGTAGCCAAACTGGTAACGGCAAAGGCATCGCAACGACATTGGCTGCGCAAGCTAGCGCAAAAGGTTTTGCTGTTAACCTAGCCTCTATGGCTGACTACAAAGTTCGTCAACTTAAACAAGAAACCATTTTGATTGCAGTGGTCAGCACCCATGGTGAAGGTGAAGCGCCAGATGATGCCATTGAGTTGCATAAATTCTTAGCATCGAAGCGTGCGCCAAAGCTAGAGCAATTGAATTTTTCTGTGCTTGCTTTAGGTGATACCAGTTATGAATT
Organism: Shewanella sp. 10N.286.52.A9; assembly: GCF_041468985.1. Taxonomy (NCBI): domain Bacteria; kingdom Pseudomonadati; phylum Pseudomonadota; class Gammaproteobacteria; order Alteromonadales; family Shewanellaceae; genus Shewanella; species Shewanella sp. 10N.286.52.A9. The sequence continues at coordinate 173,168 of NZ_JBFRJQ010000005.1, forward strand.
TTTCTGCCAGACAGGTAAGGACTTCAGTGAGCGTTTAACTGCATTAGGCGCCAAAGAGTTATTGCCTATTGTTGAGTGTGATGTGGACTATGAAGACGCTGCTGAAAACTGGCAAGAGCAAGTATTAACTGCCGTTGAACCCTTAGTACAAGCAAGTGGCGCAAGTGTCGTATCAATTGATACTGCAAAATCTTCTGCAGAAAGTGAATACACCAAGCAGCAGCCTTATGAAGCAGAAATACTGGTTAGTCAAAAATTAACCGGACGAGATTCTGATAGAGATGTTCGTCATGTAGAGATTGATTTAGGTGAATCGGGTATACGTTATGAAGCTGGTGATGCACTAGGTATCTGGTTTACCAATAGCTCAGGTTTAGTCAACGAGGTCATAACGGGCCTTTCGTTAGATGCTAACGCTGAAGTGACAGTAAGCAAGCAAACGCTAACCCTTGAGCAAGCTTTACTTGAAAAGAAAGAGCTGACGCAACTTTATCCTGGACTTGTTACCGCATGGGCAGAGTTAGCTGGCAATGACGCATTAACAGCTATTGCAGCAGATAAAGAACAAACACGACAGTTTGTATTAGGTCATCAATTAGCCGATTTAATTACCCAATATCCAGTGACCATTGATGCTGACAAATTGGTTGCCTTATTGCGTCCTTTAACGCCTCGTTTGTATTCAATTGCTTCTAGCCAAGCTGAAGTTGAAAGTGAAGTGCATTTAACTGTGGCGTTAGTTGAGGATGAAAGAGAAGGACAAACTCGTTTTGGCGGTGCATCTCACTTCTTAGCGTCTGCTGAAGAAGGACAAACAGTTAAGGTTTATGTCGAGCCTAACAAGCACTTTAGATTGCCTGAAAACAATGACACTCCCGTTATTATGGTGGGCCCTGGAACAGGTGTTGCGCCTTTCAGAGCATTTATGCAACAGCGTGCTGCTGACGGTGTTGGAAGCGATAGCTGGTTATTCTTTGGTAATCCGCATTTTGAGCAAGACTTCTTATATCAAGTTGAATGGCAACAATACCTTAAGTCTGGTGAGCTAAGCCGATTAGATGTGGCATTTTCTCGCGACCAAGCTGAAAAAGTATATGTGCAGCATCGTATTGCTGAGCAAGGTGAAACCCTATGGAACTGGTTACAAAATGGTGCCCATTTCTATATTTGTGGTGATGCTGAGCGTATGGCCAAAGATGTTCATCAAGCCTTGATAAACCTTGCAATTGAGCACGGTGGTTTAGATGAAGCTGGTGCCGAAAATTATTTAGAAGAATTACGTAGCGCCAAACGTTATCAAAAAGACGTTTACTAATTGCCATAAAAACATAACAAGATATGCGCTAGAAAGAAGAACGCTGGCGTGAGCAAAGCATTGATAGAGGCCACATGATGAGTGAGCAAAAATTAGCAGTAAACGAGTACTTAAAAACCGACAGTGATTATTTACGTGGCACGATTAAAGAAGGTTTAGATACCCAAGTCACGGGATCATTTAGTGATGGCGATCAGCAATTAATTAAGTTTCATGGTTTTTATCAGCAGGATGATCGTGATTTAAGGAATGAGCGTAAAGAGCAAAAGCTAGAGCCTTTATATAGTTTCATGCTGCGTGCTCGTGTGCCAGGTGGTATTTGTTCGCCTGAACAATGGTTAGATGTTGATCGTATTTCATCAACATTAACAACCTCGAATAGTATTCGTTTAACGACACGTCAAACTTTTCAATATCACGGCATTCCTAAGCGTAATTTGAAAACCCTGATCCAAGGTTTAGATAGGGCAGCATTAGATTCGATTGCAGCTTGTGGTGATGTTAACCGTAACGTGATGTGTAACCCAAATCCTGTTGAGTCCAAACTACATCAACAGGCTTATGCTGTAGCAAAAGAGTTGTCAGATCATTTATTGCCTCATACTCGCGCTTATGCCGAGATTTGGTTAGATGAAGAAAAGTTATTAGACACTGAAACTAATGAACCTGTTTACGGTAAAACCTACCTACCACGTAAATTCAAAATGGCCGTTGCTGTACCACCAGATAATGACGTGGACGTGTATACCAACGATTTAGGTTTTGTTGCAGTGGCCGAAGCAGGTGAGCTTGTTGGCTTTAATTTAGTTGCTGGCGGTGGCATGGGCTCAACGCATGGTGAAGTGGAAACGTTCCCAAGATTAGCTGATGATTTTGGATTTATTAAAACTGCAGATGTGATCAAGTTTGCAGAAGCCGTCATGACAGTTCAACGCGATTGGGGTAATCGTGTTAATCGTAAGCGTTCACGTTTAAAGTACACCATAGTTGATCATGGCGTTGCTGAATTTAAAGCTGAAGTTGAAAAACGTGCAGGTGTCAATTTTGAACCCAAACGCGATGTCATGATTGGCGATCGAGGCGATCGATATGGTTGGGTTAAAGGTGTTGATAATAAATGGCACTTGACCTTATTTATCGAAAGCGGTCGTATTAAAGATGTTGAAGGTCAAACACTACAAACGGGTTTACGTGAAATTGCCAAAATTCATAAAGGCGATTTTAGAATGACATCTAATCAAAATATGATTATTGCTGGTGTTGCAGAAGAAGATAAAGCAGCGATTGAAGATCTTGCTCGCCAACATGGCTTTTTTGGTAAGTTAATCAGTCAGACCCGTGGTCATTCAATTGCCTGTGTTGCTTTGCCTACATGTCCTTTAGCGATGGCGGAAGCTGAGCGTTACTTTCCTGAGTTTATTGACCATATTGATGCTTTACAGACGAAACATGGTATTAGCGAACAAGCCATCGTGGTGCGTATGACAGGCTGCCCTAATGGCTGTGCAAGACCCTTTGCGGCCGAGATTGGTTTAGTTGGCAAAGCTCCTGGGCGATATAACTTATACCTAGGCGCAAGCTTTGAAGGTACGCGATTAAATAAAATGTACAAAGAAAACATTCAAGAAGCTGAGATTTTAGCTGAATTAGATAACTTGTTTGGTTTGTATGTACAAGAGCGTGATGCTGGCGAAACTTTTGGTAACTTTACCGTTCGTCATGGCATCGTGAAAGCAGTGAATGATGCTGCGAAAGATTTTCATGGTTAAGGCTCTAATTGAGTCTTACCAATGAGGGATTAATGATGATTAATCAAAATGAATTGCTTGCGCTACTGACTGCTCCTAAAGAGGAGCAGGCTATTGTATTAGCGCAAGTGAATGAGTTTTTAGCTGGATTAACAGCACAAGAACGTGTGACTTGGGGCTTAGCACTGTTGCCGGGCGAACATGCATTATCATCTAGCTTTGGTATACAAGCTGCGGTTATGTTGCATATGGTAAGCCAAGCACAAGCTGATATTCCTGTCTTGTTGACTGATACTGGTTATTTGTTTCCTGAAACTTATCAATTTATTGATCAGCTCACAGAACGATTGGAGCTAAATCTTATCGTTTATAAAGCAAGCGAATCGTCTGCTTGGCAAGAAGCGCGTTACGGAAAGCTGTGGGAACAAGGACTTGATGGTTTAGAGAAATACAACCGTATCAATAAAGTTGAGCCTATGCAGCGCGCTTTAAACGAACTCAATGTTGGTACTTGGTTTGCTGGACTTCGTCGCTCACAGGCAAGCACCCGTGAAGCGTTACCTATTTTAGCCATTCACGGAAATCGTTTTAAATTACTGCCGATTATTGAATGGACTAATAAAGACGTGCATGAATATTTAACCAAACATGATTTGCCTTATCATCCTTTATGGGACCAAGGGTATGTTTCGGTGGGTGATACTCACTCTAGTAAGCCGTTAGAGCTTGGAATGAGCGAAGAAGAAACACGTTTCAACGGTTTAAAGCGTGAGTGTGGTTTACACTACGAAATATAGTTGTGTATTCAAGCGTGATTGACCGGCTTAAAATATCAGCATCCGTGCTGATATTTTTTATTTTGCATAAAATAGTTTGGTTAAGCTTTATTTATCTAGCGTTTAACCTCATTCAATTGGGGTATATTGTTCGCTCAATTAAGACTATTGACTGATTTTATATCTGGTGACATTTTTTCGTCAAAAATCGACTTTAAAATTATGCACAAGTTAATTTTATAGTCTAAATTAGAAAGTTCCCGTAGATGGTTTTTGTCGACACTTTAGGTGGGTTGTTGCTCACCCAGTACCTCCAAAAGCCTCACTCGATTTATCGAGTGCCCAGTGATTGGCTTGCTAGCGTAAGTGCAATCAACTTTGATTTCTCGGTAAGTCACTTTTGGGTGACTTACCGAGAAATTTCCCTTCGTTTATCGTTTATCGTTTACTCGATGTCATCGACTTGTCAGCCATTAAACATTTTTGGCAAATATTTTGTAAATGATGGCTTATCCTGCCCGTTTTCTGTGATTAATTAAAAAATAATGCTAAGTTATTGCGCTAGCTATTAAAAATTGATGTTGATGTGTCGCATTAACCTAATTGAACTCAAAACTAAACCAATAACTCTCAAGGAAGAGTGACTTGTTTTAATGTGCATGTAATTTATGGAGCAAAAAATGAAAAAACTCGCAATTGCTGCGGCTGTTATTGCAGTTGGTGCTGGTGCTTATGTACTCACAAGTAAAGAAGATAACGCTGTTTCAGCGAATGAAATGTTGCAATACATTCCGGCTGACACCTTACTATTTTCAGGTCAGCTAACGCCATTTCCTCTGGAAGATTATTTATATTCCATGCCAATGGGATTAAATAGCAAAGCTTCACTTGAGCAGTTAGAGCAAGCAGGCCCTTTTAGCACTGAACAAGAGCGTTTTTTTGTTAGCTTATATAAGAGCTATCTAACCAGTTTTGAAAACCCAGATTTATTCTTAAAAACGTTTGGTTTTCCTTCTCAAATTGAATCTTATACATACACTTTAGGTGCATTACCGGTATTCAAAATTCAGGTTGAGAATGAGGCGGCAATTTGGGCTTTATTAGATAAGGCGTCTGAAGAGAGTGGCTTAGTGCATAAAGCTGAGTCGATTAAAGGCCTTGAATATCGTGCTTATCCTCTGATTGCAGAAGATGAAACCATTGATATGGTTTTTGCACAACAAGACGGCTGGTTGACGATTACATTAAACACTTCGTTTAACCAAGCTTCGTTGTTAGAAACCGCTTTAGGGCTAACGAAAGTCGATAACCCTATCAGTGATACTAATGTCATCGAAAACATTACGTCTACACATGGCTTCTTACAAGACAGCATCAGCTTTGTTAACCATGTGGAGTTAGTGAAAGGATTAACTTCCTCTGATGGTAATATGTTGGCGAAGCAACTGACTAAACTGGTTGAGATGGATGGTACTCAAAGTGATCCATTCGCTGAATTCAAAACTCCAGAATGTAAAGCTGAGTTTGGTGCTATTGCTGCTAATTGGCCAAAAACGGTGATGGGATTAACGTCTTTCTCCGTTGATAGAAAGCAAACTAATTTTGATGCAAAAGTCGTGATTGAGTCTAATAACCAAGTGATACTAGGTGCATTGACTAAAATGCGTGGCTTTATTCCTGGTTTTGCCCAAAACCTCAATGACAATGTAGCTTCTGTAGGCATTGGTTTGAATGTGATGCAATTGGCGCCGGCATTGACTGAAATTTGGCAAGATCTGCAAACTCCGAGTTATCAGTGTGAAGCGCTAGCGCAAATGCAATATGGCTTAAGCGAACAAAATCCGGCGATGCTCGGCATGATGACTGGTATGGCGAATGGCGTGCAAGGCGTTAGTGCATCTATCATCGACTTCACCTTAACTGATGAAAATGGTGAGCCTGGATTTAAGCAGTTAGATTCGTTAATTGCTCTTTCTGCCAATGATCCTGATATGTTACTCAACATGGTTAAGCCTTTTGTACCTCAGTTAGCGAATGTTGAACTCACTAAGAATGGTGATGCGGTCGATGTCACTCCATACCTAATGTTACCGCCTGAGCTTGGCGTCACTGCTAAAATGGCGGTTAAAGACCAGCATATTGTGATTTATAGCGGTGAAAAAGGTGAAGCATTAGCGAATCAGCTAAATGATGAGCAAGTGGTCGCTAACGGCTTAACAGCAATGTCGTTAGACTATCAGAAACTTCTCACGCCAGTGTTGAAACTGATTGAAGACAGTGGTGAACCTATTCCTGAAGAGATTTCTGCTTTGAAAGATTATGATATGCGCATGCAGTTTACTTTCGATGTCACCGATAAAGGCCTTGCTATCTCTACCAAAGCGAATAGCAAAGCAAAATAAATCATTATGATTACTAATAAAAAAAGGTGAACCTTTGCGGTTCACCTTTTTTATTTACTTATTCGTCAGCGTTATAAGATGTCGTTAATTGATACGCCAATACCGATACGTTGGTTATGGTGGTTATAATCAATCATGCTCTCGCCATAACCGTTAAAGTATTGTGTATATAATCTAAGGTTACCTAGTATAGGGTAACTCCAAGTTGCTTCTATTGCGCCTTTATTGGGGCTATCTAAATTGTTACGTCCCATTAAGGTAAAGCGATGTTCACCTAGACCATAAATCGCCGTCACTTCAAAATTCCCCATGTAATCGCCGATATCTGGGTTGTCATCACCATCTGCTGATGTTGGAGTTTCTTTCTCATCTTCAGGAATGCGATACCAAGCTTTAAATCCGAGTGCAAAAGGACCACGATCAAAAACCATTTCGCCATAAATACGATTCCAGCTACGAGATAAACTTCCTGACTTCCCATTTGATTGATGGACTGCACCAAGGCCCCAAAATGAGTTTCTTAGGCCTGCAACTTCCCAGTCATTGTTGAATAACATAAAAATTTCAGGTTCGTGATTAGTTTCTCTGAAAGGAGATGAGATGTCTTTGTTATATACCTGCCAATAAGATTGGTTGGTATAAGCAAAAAATAAATGACCATTATCACCAAAAACATTATACCAAAGAGGAAATTTGAAGCTTATTTGAAACTTAGCTTCAGCATTATCAACGTGCTCATCAGCGTCGTCGTTACCCGTCTTAAAGTCGACGTATGGAGCAGTATTCGGGGTGTCATTGTAAGTGTAAGGCAGGATGTAATTCACCTTATGAGGTGTGATCACGAAGCGTTTTTCAGATGTCTCTGTCTCACTCTTTACTCGTTCATCAACTAATGACTCATTTGCGAATGCGAGTTGAGAAACGTCATAGAGCATGCATATCGTCAAAGCGATGCCAAAAAATGTTCTCATTGAATTCCCTTTTTACTTAATTTTCGTCATAGGTTATCACCGCGAATACAAAGGTGAAACAAAACTTGCGCATTTATAAAACAAATATAAGACAACAAAGTGCAAATACTAGCAGCGTAATATGTACTGAAAAAAGATTAATAGATAACTCTGTATATAACTAAAAGGAATAAAAGCTAATCAATACATATTATATGTGGAATATATAAACCGCTATATTTACCCTTAATTAATTATCGAAAGGTAAGTAGGTCATGGAATTAGTATCAATGCCTGGTCAGCAGGCTAAAGGCAAAGTATGGTTGGTCGGTGCTGGTCCCGGTGATGTTGAACTACTCACGTTAAAAGCTTATCGCGTTATTAAACAAGCTGATGCGGTACTTTATGATGCACTTGTTAGCCAAGAAATTCTGGATCTTATTCCTGCTGCAGCAGAAAAAATCGCTGTAGGTAAGCGTGTTGGTAAACACAGTGCTGCACAAGATGAGATTAATCAATTATTAGTGACTAAAGCGTATACCCGTAAAAATGTGGTTCGTTTAAAGGGTGGCGACCCATTTATTTTTGGTCGTGGTGGAGAAGAGCTCCAAACTTTAGTTAAAAGTGATGTTGAATTTGAAGTCGTCCCTGGTATTACAGCCGCTAGTGGTACAGCAGCTTATGCTGGAATTCCGCTCACTCACCGAGATTATGCTCAAGGAGTGTCGTTTATTACTGGGCATTGCCAGTTGGAGAGTCGACCGATGGATTGGCAAGGCTATGCTAATTCATCCAACACCTTAGTGGTGTATATGGGTATTTTGAATGCCAATATTATCAGCGAAGGCTTAATGAGCCATGGCCGACATCCTGATACACCAGTGGCTATTGTGTCTAAAGCAACCACGGCTTTACAACAAAGATTTATCGGTAAGTTAAGTGACTTACCCCAATTAGCGGCAGATGCAGCACTTGAAATGCCTGCGCTGATGATTATCGGTGAAGTAGTTGAGCTTGCGGAAACGTTAAACTGGTTTACACCAGCATCCGCAACGACTTCCCAAATACATTCAGAAATTACAGCCCTTGGATTGTAATTTACCCAATTTATTAATTTCTAACTGTTTTGCAGTCTTGGTAATGGAGAGTAATCATGGCAAGTCGTTCATTAAGCCATTTAGAACAACTGGAAGCTGAGAGTATCCAGATCATTCGTGAAGTCGCAGCTGAGTTTGATAACCCAGTGATGCTGTATTCAATTGGTAAAGACTCTTCGGTAATGCTACATCTGGCCCGTAAAGCTTTCTACCCTGGCAAGATCCCATTTCCTTTATTGCATGTTGATACAGGCTGGAAGTTTAAAGAGATGATTAAGTTCCGTGATGAACAAGCCAAAAAATTTGGTTTTGAATTACTGACACATCAAAACCCAGAGGGCGTTGCTCAAGGCATTAACCCTTTTGACCATGGTAGTTCTAAGCACACTGATATCATGAAAACGCAAGGCTTAAAGCAAGCTCTTAACCAATATGGGTTTGATGCTGCTTTTGGTGGAGCACGTCGTGATGAAGAAAAGTCTCGTGCTAAAGAGCGTGTTTATTCGTTTAGGGATAAACATCACCGTTGGGATCCTAAAAATCAACGACCTGAGTTATGGCGTACATACAATGGCGCAGTCAATAAAGGCGAAAGCATTCGCGTATTTCCATTATCAAATTGGACAGAGTTAGATATTTGGCAATATATCTATCAAGAAAACATTGAGCTTGTTCCGTTATATTTTGCGGCTGAACGTCCTGTAGTACAAAAAGGAAGCCAGTTGATCCTTAAAGACGATGACAGAATGCCATTAGAGCCAAATGAAGAAGTGACTTATCAGAAGGTGCGTTTTAGAACCTTAGGCTGTTACCCATTAACTGCGGCAATGAATTCTGAAGCAGACACCTTAGAAAAGATTATTGAAGAAATGCTGCTAACCCGCTCAAGTGAGCGAGAAGGGCGTCTTATTGACTCTGATCAAAGTGCCTCTATGGAACTTAAAAAGCGTCAAGGGTATTTCTAATTTTCTGTGGTGAATGGTTTTCGAGAATTGAATTGATACGAATGTCATCGTAAAGAATGTAAGTGAGAAAAATTATGGATCAAGCAGTGAATAATACCACCAAAATGGCAGCTGAAATCGAGCAGCATGGTGTGAAGGAATATTTAGCGCTTCAGCAGAATAAAGGCTTATTACGCTTTTTGACTTGTGGCAGTGTGGATGACGGTAAAAGTACTTTAATTGGCCGTTTATTACACGATAGTGCGCAAATCTATGAAGATCAGTTAGCAAGTATTAAAAATGATAGCGCCAAAATGGGAACGACAGGCGATGAAATTGATCTAGCGCTATTAGTTGATGGTTTACAGGCTGAACGAGAGCAGGGTATTACGATTGATGTAGCGTATCGCTACTTCTCGAGTGAAAAACGTAAATTTATTATTTCAGATACCCCAGGCCACGAGCAGTACACCCGTAACATGGCAACAGGTGCATCAACCTGTGATTTAGCTGTAATTCTAGTGGATGCTCGTTACGGCGTGCAAACACAAACTAAACGTCATGCATTTATTGCATCGTTAGTGGGCATTAAGCATTTTGTTGTCGCTGTAAACAAGATGGATTTAATGGCATTTGATGAGTCAGTATTCAATAAAATAGAAGCCGACTTTAAAGAGTTCGTTAAAGATTTTGGTGAGCTTGACCTTCACTTTGTGCCACTGTCAGCGCTTAAAGGTGACAATGTTGTTGACCGCAGTTCGCAAACTGACTGGTATCAAGGTGGCACTTTATTAGAGCTATTAGAAACCATTGATACACAGCGTGAATTAGCCGACTTGCCAGCTCGATTCCCTGTGCAGTATGTTCAGCGCCCAAATCTAGACTTTAGAGGTTTCTCCGGTACTTTAGCTTCTGGTTCATTTAAAGTCGGTGATGAGGTCGTTGCTCTACCTTCTGGTAAGCGTAGCAAGGTTGCTCGCTTGGTCACTTTTGACGGTGATTTAGAAGAAGCGGTTGCAGGTCAAGCCATTACAATTACATTAGAAGATGAAATTGATATTTCCCGTGGCGACTTAATTGCAAAGCCCGACAGTGCACCTGCACTAGCAAACCAAATTCAGGCTGACATTGTGTGGATGGATGAAAAACCTCTACAGATTGGTGTGCAGTATGACGTTAAAGTGGCAGGTAAAAAGACTCAAGCAAGTGTTAATTCAATCGAATATGTGGTTGATGTGAATACACTAGCAAAAAGTGATGCTGACAGTCTGCCATTGAATGCAATTGCAAGAGTCCATTTAGAGCTCACTGAATCGATTATTTTAGATCCTTATACATTAGTGCGTGACACTGGCGGCATGATCGTTATCGATCGTCTAACCAATGCAACTGTTGGGGCTGCGATGGTTGTTACAGGTCAGCAAGGTAGTTTGCAAGCTGACTCTCAATTTACTCCATTTGAAGTTGAGTTAAATGCACTAATACGTAAGCATTACCCTCATTGGGAAGCGAAAGATATTAGTGTCTTTGGAAAATAATCAATGAGTGAAGTGTGGCAGCTGGCTATTATATTAATTGCCTTGGTTGGCGGGTTAGTCGCTGGTCTTGCGTCGCCTGCCGCACTGTTCTTTTTTGCACTGTTAACCACTTACTTATTCGGGTTGGTTGATATATCGAGTGCACTTGTTGGCTTTACCAATAACGGCTTAATTACCTTAATCTTGCTCGTGTTAGCAGCGATTGCCTTAGAGAAGACCTCTCTCTTGGCTAGGCTGAGTCAAATGATAGGCAATAGTTCACTGCCAATGACGTTAGCTAAGTTGGGTGTTTCTACTGCTTTATTATCATCATTTACAAACAATACGGCTGTTGTTGCTTCACTGATTGGTGTTGTTCGCCGCAATCAAACCCATGCGCCAGCTAAGCTTCTACTACCGCTAAATTATGCTGCGATATTAGGGGGCACGCTCACATTAATTGGCACCTCAACTAACTTAATCGTTAATTCGTTTGTTGAAAATGCCAACTTGAAACCGCTTGGTTTTTTTGAATTTACATTGGTTGGTATCGTACTGGTTGTAAGCGGCATCGTGTTGTTAATGTTAATCGCCAATACACTTCCTGATAGGCGGGTAGATACGGCAGAAGAGTCATTACCTTATTTGTTAGAAGCGCATGTCGCCGATACATCTGCCTTGGTGGGTAAAAGTGTTGTCGATAACCGTTTACGCGCGCTTAAAAAATTGTATTTAGTCGAGTTAGAGCGCAGTGGTATTCGAATCTGTCCAGTGCCACCTCAGTTAGTGCTGCAAGCTGGCGATGTACTGCGTTTTAGTGGTGCTGTTGAGTCAGTTGAACTATTGCATCAATTTGATGGTTTGGAGTGGTTCGGCAAGCAACAAGCTAAAGGTCAAAACCTTGTAGAAGCAGTGCTGTCTCCTGCGTCTAAATTAGTGGGAACTAGCTTAAAGGATGCGCGTTTTCGTGAAGAGTACGATGCGGCTGTAATGGCAATTAGGCGTGGTCACCTTCCGTTAAAAGGGGGGCTTGGCGATATTGAATTACAACCAGGTGATGTTTTATTGATTACGCCTGGCGATAGCTTTTCGACTAATCCGAGGTTAACTACGGATTTTGCTGCCATTAGCGGCCTAGATCTTAGCGTTAGGTTAGATAGCAAACGCAGTAATTTAGTTTTGTTTGGCTTTGCTATAACCATATTAGCCAGTATTGCAAATATCTTACCCTTAGCTAAAGGCTTGGTGTTGTTGCTATTAGGCTTGCTGGCGATTGGTGCTGTGAATATGACCGAAATTAAACGTCGATTTCCTATTGAGCTGGTGGTGATTGTTGGTAGTGCACTGGGTCTAGCAAATTTAATGCTTGAAACAGGGCTTGCGGATGTCATGGCGCAAGGAATGCTTGGCGTGTTGAATGGATATGGCTATTTTGCGGCTTTTGTGGGGATTTACTTTGTTACTTTGATTCTCACTGAGTTGATAACCAACAATGCTGCAGCTGCGCTGTCTTTTCCTGTTGCCTATGCCGTAGCAGTTAATTATGGACTGGATCCAAGACCTTTCATCATGGCGGTAGTTTTTGGGGCAAGTGCCAGTTTTATTTCGCCTTATAGTTATCAAACTAATCTCATGGTATTTAACGCAGGCAATTATAAGTTTAGTGATTTTGTTCGTTTAGGGTTACCGATGTCGGTGCTTTATTCTGCGGTTGTGATTTCTGTTGTACCAATCGTATTTCCTTTTAAGTAATCAGCAAATTAGGCTGAATTTGGAGTCTTTATGACAGACATAGTATGGCATCAACATGTAATTGACCAAGCCGCCAGAGGTGACCAGAAAGGTCAAAGTCCAGTGTTGCTTTGGTTTACAGGGCTTTCAGGTTCAGGTAAGTCAACGTTAGCAGGAGCACTTGAACGAGCTTTATTTGAATCTGGCTTCCATACCTATCTACTTGATGGTGACAATGTTCGTCATGGTTTGTGTAAAGATTTAGGCTTTAGCTTGGAAGATCGAGACGAAAATCTACGTCGTGTCGGTGAAGTTGCTAAGTTAATGGTTGATGCAGGTTTAGTGGTGCTATCAGCTTTTATTTCACCGACTTTGGCAGAAAGAGAACGCGTGAGAGCATTATTTCCTGAGGGGAAGTTCATTGAAATTCATGTATCAACGCCTTTGAGTGTCTGTGAAGCTCGCGATCCTAAAGGGCTTTATGCCAAAGCAAGAAGTGGAGAAATAGCGAATTTTACTGGCATATCTTCGCCTTATGAGCAGCCCCTTGCAGCTGAATTGACCATTGATACCAGTAAAGGTGATTTAACCACTCAAGTAAATACCTTGCTGGATTACTTAAGCGCCATTCAAGTGATCGATGGGAAGCAGCTTTCTGCACTAGCTTAACCATTCCTCACTATTTTTGACACGGTATAAGTGCTTTGCTTGTGCCGTGTTTTACTTTTAGACTATTTTTAGTCTTCAATGTTAACATTTGCGTTTTTCATCAAGAAGAACGTTAACATCCTCCAAGAAATTTCATTTCATTGTCATACAGATATTGTTGAGTTTACTGTGATCTAGGTCTATGTTGTTTGGTAGTATGTTGTGCTACATCAACAGCGCTTGGTGAGTTTTTGTGCTTATAGGGCCGTTTTTTAGTTTCATAATTGAAATTTTATCTCGGACTCAGTTCAAAGTTTTAGCTCAAATTCGTTTTTTATCGTACATTTATTTCACATTATATTTAAAAGGTGTGACTTCAATAGCGGATTTAGCTCACAAATTTATTTAATATGTGGTATCTGAATTTTAAAGGTTACAAGTAATGGCTGGATCCTCAAATCAGGTTATAACAATTAAACGAGGCCTTGATGTGCCTATCGCGGGGGAACCGCAACAAGTCATCGAATCAATAAAAGCGACGTCGAGAGTAGCAATTCTTGGTGAAGAGTACGTTGGTTTAAAACCGACTATGCTGGTTGAAGAAGGGGATATGGTCAAAAAAGGCCAGGTACTTTTTGAAGACAAAAAAACACCAGGAGTAAAATTCACAGCACCAGCAAGTGGTGAAGTCATCAGCATTAATCGCGGTGAAAAACGCGTATTATTATCTGTTGTTATTCGCTGTGAAGGCGACGAGTCGGTGAGTTTTGACATTGCTGATGATGTGCTGGCTTTATCTCGGGATAAGGTAAAGAGTAATCTCGTCAATAGCGGTTTGTGGACTGCACTTCGCACCCGTCCTTTTTCACGTATTCCTGCCCTTGATGCAACTCCGAGTGCAATTTTTGTCACTGCGATGGATACCAATCCATTAGCGGCGGATCCACGCATTGTGATTGCAGAGCATGAGGCAGCATTCAGTCAAGGCTTACAAGTACTGTCTCGGTTAACTGATGGCAAAGTCATGCTCTGTCATGATGAAGGCGCGAGTTTACCCGGCAGTGATGCTCAGCAAGTAGATTCACACCAGTTTGGTGGGGTACATCCTGCAGGTCTTGTGGGCACGCATATTCATTTTCTTCATCCTGTAAACATTGAAAATGTGGTTTGGCATATTGGTTACCAAGATGTCATTGCGTTTGGCAAACTATTTCAAACTGGTGAGTTATTCAACGAACGTGTTGTCGCGTTAGCGGGCCCCAATGTGTTAAACCCACGATTGATTCGTACCCAGCTTGGTGCCGATTTAGGTGAAATGGTAGAGAAAGAAATCAAAGATATTCAGTCTCGAGTCGTGTCGGGATCTGTGCTCTCAGGTCATACTGCTGTAGGGGTTTATAACTACTTAGGTCGTTATCACACCCAAGTTAGCGTGTTAACTGAAAATGCTCGCCATGAGCTTTTGCCGTGGGTGAGACGCAATAAAGAAAAGTTCTCCCTTACTGGCATTATGATGTCGGGTTTTAGCCGCACGAAAAAGCTATTCGATTTCACCACTCATGCGGGGGGCTCACCACGGGCAATGATGGCGTTTGGCCAATTAGCACGTGTGATGCCTTTGGATATTTTACCTACCTTACTCGTCAGAGATTTAGTGGTTCGTGATACTGATGAAGCTCAGCTATTAGGCGCATTAGAATTAGACGAAGAAGACTTAGCGTTATGCACTTTTGTTTGTCCCGGAAAGTATGACTTCGGTAAAGAGTTACGTGCTTGCTTGGATATTATCGAGAGGGAAGGTTAATGGGTCAGCAACAAAATAAACCGGGTAAGCAAGAGCAGTATTACGCTCACGGGCACTCGATGAAAAGCTATTTGCGCTCTTTATGGATTGCACGTGGCCGAAGCACCAAGGGTAAAGTACATGTACGTGATGCTATTGACGTCAAACGTACTATGCACATTGTGGGTATGTGTTTACTGCCTGTGCTGCTTTTTGGCATGTACAACTTAGGGCTTCAAGCTCAAATCGCCATAGCGGCAGGTGCTACTCAACCTGATAGTTGGCAATTAGTTATTTTTAATGCGGTTTTTGGACCACTGACAAGTGAATCAGGCTTACTGAGTTTGTTTGCTTATGGTGCCAGCTACTATGTACCAATTTATCTCGCCACATTAATCGTTTGCTTATTTTGGGAAGTGATTTTTGCCAAAATGCGTAAGCAAGAACTTCACGAAGGCTTTTTCATCACAGCCTTGTTGTTCTCGATTATTGTGCCAGTCTCAACACCGTTGTGGATTATTGCTATTGGCGTGTGCTTTGGGGTGATTGTCGCGAAAGAGATGTTTGGCGGCATGGGGTATAACTTCTTAAATCCTGCCTTAGCGGGTTACGCCTTTATTTATTTTGCATATCCGACAGAAGTGGCTGCAATTAGTCAGTTTGTTGCGGTAGACGGCTTCGCTGGCGCTACCACATTAACCGAAGCTGCAGCGAGTCGCGCAAACCTTTACACTGATGTCAGTTGGTTAGGTGCGCTGTCAGATCCTAAATGGATGGATGCTTTTTTAGGCTTTACTCCTGGTTCGATTGGGGAAACAAGCACCTTAGCCATTTTGATTGGTGGTGGCGTGTTATTACTGACTCGTGTTGCTGATTGGCGAGTGGTCGCTGGTGTGTTGTTAGGTATGATTGCCACGGCGATTTTATTCAATCTTGTTGGCCCTAGCAAAAACTCTATCGCTGCAATGCCGTGGACATGGCACCTTGTGACAGGTGGCTTTGCCTTAGGCATGATGTTTATGGCAACGGACCCTGTGACCGCTTCATACACGCGCAATGCCAAATATGCCTACGGCGCATTAATTGGTTTTATGACTGTGCTGATACGAGTACTAAACGTAAAACTTCCTGAAGGCATTATGTTAGCGATTTTGTTTGCGAATTTATGGGCACCGCTATTCGATTATCTGGTGGCTCAAGCCAACATTAAACGGAGACTAAAACGTCATGGCCTTTAAGAAAGATACTGTCGCAGGCACGATGATATTTATCATCAGTTTGAGTTTAGTGTGTTCGTTTATGATTACCGGGACCGCTGAAATTCTCAAAGAACGTAAGTTGGCCAAAAAACGAGATGAAATACAGCAATTTGTGTTGCGCGCAGCCAATGTTGATATCAGTAATGGCGATTTTCGCGAACTCTTTGCCGAGCGAGTGACACCTAAGATGGTGAATCTGGATTCTGGTGAATATGTCGCACAAGAAAACCTACTTGATTTCGATGACCGCATGGCGGCAATCAATCCTGATAGTTCATCTAAGCCTAAAAAAGATACCGCCAAGATTAAGACTCGTGCGGATAACATCCGAATTTTTGAAGTTCGAGATGAATCAGGCAGCTTATCGAGCGTCGTTATGCCTATATATGGCAAAGGTTTATGGTCGATGATTTATGGCTATTTAGCCGTCAAGCCTGATTTGAATACGGTTGAAAATATCATTTTCTACGAACATGGTGAAACACCTGGTATTGCTGACTTTGTTACCGATCCACAATGGACTGACTTATGGAAAGGCAAACAGCTATTTGATGAACAAGGCAAGATTGCTATCAAGGTCGTCAAAGGTGGCGCTAAAGAAGGTGACATTCATGGGGTTGATGGCGTGAGTGGAGCGACTCGAACTGGTGTCGGTATTCAGCGCGCGGTTGAGTTTTGGTTTGGAGTAGAAGGTTTCCAAACCTTTCTTAAGCAGTTTGCTCAAGCGGAGGCTAAGTCATGAGTAGTGCTATTTCTACTAAGCAGATTTTAACATCGCCTATTTTTGCTAATAACCCTGTTGCGATGCAAGTATTGGGTGTCTGTTCTGCTCTAGCTGTCAGTAACTCTATGCAAACGGCATTAGTGATGACGCTTGCGGTGACATTTGTACTGGTGTCATCTAACTTAATCATTTCGACCATTCGCAACTTTATCCCAAACAGTGTGCGGATCATTGCGCAGATGACTGTGATTGCTTCTTTGGTCATCATTGTCGACATGGTACTTCAAGATGTGGCATACGAGTTGTCTAAGCAGTTATCTGTTTTTGTCAGCTTGATTATCACTAACTGTATCATCATGGGACGTGCTGAAGCATTTGCGATGAAGTACCCACCGCATCTCGCCTTGGTTGATGCCCTCGGTAATGCTATGGGATATGGCGTTATCTTACTGGGTGTCGCATTTGTTCGTGAACTGTTGGGGCGTGGGACCTTATTTGGTCATGAAATATTTACCACCATTGAAAACGGTGGTTGGTATTTGGCAAATGAAATGTTCACCTTACCGCCTAGCGCATTCTTTTTGATCGGCGTGATGATTTGGGCCATCAATGTTGTGCAGCGTAAGAGAGGGTAATGGCAATGGAACATTATATTAATTTATTTATTCAAGCTGCGTTTATCGACAATATGGCGCTGTCTTTTTTCTTAGGTATGTGTACGTTTCTTGCTGTATCTAAGAAAGTGTCGACTTCTTTCGGTTTAGGGATTGCCGTTATCGTGGTGATGATGTTGGCTGTGCCGTTAAACCAGGTCATATACGTTAACGTACTTGCGCCAGGTGCATTAGCTTGGGCTGGCTTTCCTGAGTTAAACCTTAGTTACTTACAGTTGATTACCTTTATTGGGGTTATTGCAGCGTTAGTACAAATTTTGGAAATGTTTTTAGAGCGCTATATTCCAACCTTGTACCAGTCTCTGGGGATTTTCTTACCACTTTTAACAGTAAACTGTGCCATTTTTGCTGGGGTAATTTTTATGGCGAACCGCGATTACAACTTAGTTGAATCTATGGTGTTTGCTGGTGGTAGTGCTGTGGGCTGGGCAATGGCGATTATCTTGTTAGCGGGCTTACGTGAGCGGATGAAATTCCATGCGATTCCACTTGGCTTACAAGGTATCGGTATTACCTTTATTACCACTGGATTAATGGCGCTAGGGTTTATGTCATTTGCTGGTATCACGCTGTAATGCTGGCAAAAAAGATAGTGACAAAAGTGAACTCGAATTCTCTGAGTAATGACACATTGTTGAGAAGGTACATTTAATGGAAATGGCAATCGGCATAGGCATGTTTACCATCGTGGTAAGTTTGCTGGTAATGGTAATTTTATTCGCCAAAAGTAAGTTAGTTAACACTGGCGATGTCACCATTGGGATTAATGGTGAGGCTGATAAGAGTGTTCGCACTCCAGCTGGTGACAAATTGTTAGGCGCCCTTGCTGGACAGAATATTTTTATTCCGTCTGCATGCGGCGGTGGTGGCACATGTGGCCAATGTCGTGTGACAGTTAAGTCTGGTGGCGGAGATATTCTGGCTACTGAACTTGACCACATAACGAAAAAAGAAGCTAAAGAAGGTTGTCGTTTAGCTTGTCAGGTTGCTGTGCGAACTGACATGGAACTAGAAGTAGACGAAGAGATATTTGGTGTTAAAAAGTGGCAATGTGAAGTCGTCTCAAACAATAACCAAGCCACCTTTATTAAAGAGTTACTGCTAAAGGTACCTGAAGGTGAAGAGGTTCACTTTAAAGCTGGAGGCTACATTCAAATTGAAGCACCAGCTCACGAAGTGAAATATGCTGATTTCGATATACCTGACCAATATCGAGATGACTGGGAGCGTTTTGATCTATTTAGCTTAGTATCAAAAGTCGATGAAGATGTTTTACGTGCGTATTCAATGGCCAACTACCCTGATGAAAAGGGAACCATTATGTTGAACGTACGTATTGCTACTCCGCCAACAAATGATTTACCACCTGGGCAAATGTCTTCGTACATTTTTAATCTGAAAGCGGGTGATAAAGTCACGATTTCAGGACCATTTGGTGAGTTTTTTGTTAAAGAGACCGATGCTGAAATGGTGTTTATTGGTGGTGGTGCTGGTATGGCACCCATGCGTTCACATATCTTTGATCAGCTCAAAAGTAAGCAGACCAAACGTAAGATGTCATTCTGGTATGGTGCACGTTCTGCGAGAGAAATTTTCTATCAAGATGATTTTGATACATTAGCAGCTGAAAATGAAAACTTTGAATGGCATGTCGCACTGTCAGATCCTTTACCGGAAGATAATTGGCAAGGTTACACAGGCTTTATTCATACGGTGCTGCTTGAGAATTACCTTAAAGACCACAAAGCCCCAGAAGATTGTGAATTCTATATGTGTGGCCCTCCAATCATGAACTCTTCTGTCATTAACATGCTAGAAAGTTTAGGTGTTGAAGAAGAAAATATTCTACTTGATGACTTTGGTGATTAACCATTAAGTTACAAAGTAAAATCAAAAGCTGAAACTGAGGTTTCAGCTTTTTTATGTCTCATACTTGGCTGAAGTGATAATTATGTCTAATGGGTAACATCGGATTTGCTTAAGCTTCTTATTTAAGCCTTTCACTTAAGCCTTCCATTTAAGTTCTTCAATACAGCTTTTTAATGTAGTTCCTCGATATAGCACTTCGGTTGAGTCTCTTGAATGAGATTTTTACGTGAGTTTCTCGCATGATTTTTTTGCATGAGTCTCTTGCGTGAGTTTCTGGCATAGATCTGTTGATTCAATTGTCGGTTTGAAAGCCACTACAAAATGGCTTTTAACGACATGCTATTTAATAGCGTATCAGGGAGTAAATTAACGACGTTGTGAAGAGGCTACAAAGCGTGGTTGGTAAAAGCTCAGCACGTACTTGTACACATAAAAAAGCGCTTCTGAGGGAGTGACAGAAGCGCTTACAGTAACGATATATATTGTAATCGTATTACTTTGGGTTATTAACCTAGTGGAATAATGCCATCAACTTTAATAACCAGTGAACATGCACCTACTTTTGTCCAATCAACATCTGATGGAGTAAAGTCTTCGCCAGCACCTAGACCAG
This sequence comes from Shewanella sp. 10N.286.52.A9, assembly GCF_041468985.1. Taxonomy (NCBI): domain Bacteria; kingdom Pseudomonadati; phylum Pseudomonadota; class Gammaproteobacteria; order Alteromonadales; family Shewanellaceae; genus Shewanella; species Shewanella sp. 10N.286.52.A9. The sequence goes on from NZ_JBFRJQ010000005.1 coordinate 193,218, forward strand.
GAACTTCAGTGACCCAATCAAAGCCTTTAAGTGCAGTACGCTCGTAATCAATCGTACCTAAGATACGTGCACCCATGTTGCGCTCAAATTTGGCTGAAAGCATCGGAGAGTATTCATAGTAAGCTAAACGAGTTTCACCTTCAGTGACAGCGTTATAACAAGTATTGTTTTTACCGATACTCATTGAAACATAATAGTTTCCGTCGTCTTCAAGCTTCATACCGTAGCCGAAAATCGCCACGTTTGGTGTTTCTACCATTTCAGCTGTTTCATCATCAGTAAACTTGTTTACTGTAGTGACTAATTTAGCGCCCATTTGGTTTTTGATTGCGCTTAATTGGTATTCTTTACCATCGTTCGGGAACATGTCTGCCATGTATTCACGGTTTTGAAGGCCACAAGCTGTTTTCAGTGTTTTAGCGCCGCTACCATCTGACACTTCTTTCCACTCGTAGTTGTAAATGCTGCCATTTAAGCGTTGAGCTAGGTAATCGGCATTTAAGAATGAGCCAGTGCCGTAGTAGAACGAACCTGATGCACCTGTTTTACCATCGACTAATGTGTCATCTGGCTCAGGTTGTGGGAACGTTGGATCTTGTGGATCGCCTGGATCTACCGGCGGCGTTTCATCATGTGGATTATCATGACAGTTACTACAAGTACCGTAATCGCCATGTGGAACATTAGCAGGGTCGCTACCTTCATAGTTATGGCAGCTCATACAGTCATCAGATGCCATTGCAGAAGCGAATGCCGCTACAAGTGGCTCTTCATCTGCTGGTGCATTTGGGTCGATATAATCAAAGTTAACGCCTTCTTCAGCACATTGGTGTGCAAAAGTAGAAATATAACCAACGGCCTTAGTTTGTAATTCATCCGCTTTAGTCACTAAGTTTGCATTGTCTTCTACTAAAGAATCATTTGCTGCTGTTAGTTCTGTATTTTTAGTATTTAGCTCAGCGTTTTGAGCTTCTAATTGCTCAATTTGGTTTTCAAGACCTGACGTATCAGTGTCATCATCACTACACGCAGTTAGGCCAAGCATAGCGATACAAAGAACGCTTAATTTAAAAGTTTTTTTCATCGTTTTTCCCCTATTAATAGTTTGATAACTATTCTTTTATATATTTTTTAAAGCTCTCAGAATGGTGAGTAATCAACTTGCCAAACTTATCCTCAATGATCATGATTGGGATTTGGTGTTCATTGGCGATAGCCAATGATTCTTCGACAGAGAGCACCATAAATGCTGTTGCTAATGCATCTGCTGTCATAGAATATTTTTCAATTACTGTGGCTGAAACCACAGTGTGAGCAACGGGTCTACCTGAGCGTGGATCAATTAAATGAGAGAAGTGGTGGCCGTTTTTCTCGAAGTACTTACGGTAATCACCCGAGGTGGCGACGGCTGCATTTCCTGGATTAATAATTTCCATTTGCCCCGTTGAGTAAGCAAAAGGTTTATCGATTCCGACTTTCCATGCTTGTTGCTCAGCGTTAAGTCCTTTTATTCGTAATTCACCACCGATATCGACAAGGTAATTGTGAATACCATTCAGCTCCATTACATCGGCAACGACATCGACTCCAAAGCCTTTGGCAATTGAAGACAGATCAATCTCTAAGCCATCAATTGTTTTTGTCAGTTGATTGTTTTCGATTTTAATATGTTGGATCCCAACGTATTGCTTGGCATTGTCGATGGCTTTTTGAGTCGGGACTTCGGTTGCTTTACCGTCTGGCCCAAACCCCCATAAATTAACTAATGGCGCAACGGTTACGTCCAATGTATGGTTTGTTAATTCAGCAATGCGCAGTGCCTCTGTCATGACGTATTTCATGTCTCGACTGATAGTGATAGGCGTATTTTTAGGTGTTTGGTTAATTTGGCTGATTTCAGAATCTTCACGCCAAGTAGACATTGATTGATTGACGCTTTCGAGACGAGTTTCTATTTGTGCTCGAATGTTTGCCATATGAGCTGGTGTGATTTTTTCTGCTGTCCAAGAGACCTTATACTTATTTCCCATGGTTTTTCCATGAACAGTTCTCATCTCTTGAGCATTAACTTGTGTGATTAAAATGCTATATAAAAATAGCCCAAAGATTGTTTTTAAAGTACTTGAATTCATATTCATAACAAGTTTTTGTAAATAATAACTTTTGTTTTATTAGAATATGAGACAGTCATTTTTATGTAAATTTATACACAGAAAATCCATTTTTTGATGTTTAAATTTGCGCTTTGCATCATTTTGTTATGTGATTTTTTGAGCTAGGTCTATGTTTTATAATGTTAAATTAGTAACTGGTGCTATATGCCTTGCTATGTTCGTTTTTTATATCGTTTAGGTATAAAAATTCAAAGAAAACAATATTTAATCTATTAAAAACTGCTATTAATGTGATGTAAGTATAAATTTTATTGTTATTATTTAAACCAATGAAAAATGTTGCAATATAAAATGAATTTCAAAAAATGAAATGATTGTTTTTGATATTTAGAATTGTCAATAATTAATACAGAGGCATTTGAAAGTAGATTCTTTTTGAAAGGAAAAAATATAGATGACTGTTTCAACTCGCGTTTTATTAACGTTGAGGGTTGCTATTTTAACGTTATTCTAAAGGGGGATTCTTGGAATAAAGAAATTTACTTATTTAGCCTATTAGTCATTTAGTCAGAAAGTAAATAGCCTATTAGGCAAAATGGTGGGGGATGATGCTGGGGATTAACCCAGCATTGGGTATGTATTAGCGCATTTTTGAACATCGATTAAGGGGGTTAGATCAACACCTGATTAAGCACGCGTTGCCAGTTGCCTCCTAAAAAGCGGTCACGATCGCTAGATTTATAGCGAGCTTTAGCTAAGGCATCATCGATTCGACTCATTCTGTCTATATGGTTCAGTTCCGGTATCACGACATGCTGAGGCAGGTTCTCAAAACCCAAGACATTTTTTGCTGCTAAACTTTGCCACCATTCGTGGTATTGCTTTACACCTTCTTCGTTATTGTTATCTAACGCTAACAGGTTTTCTTGACCTCGCAGCGGATAATCATTGGCAATCGCAACAGCGTTCACCCCGCCGATTCTGGCAACTCTATCTAATTGACGTACATAATCATCAATTGTGGGCACAGGATCGTTGGTTAGCCAAAAGCTCATCATAAATACCCCAAATACGCCGCCAGTATCTGCAATGGCTCTAATAACCTCATCAGGTGAACAGCGGGCGTTATTTACAATAGAGCGTACAGCGCCGTGACTTTGTACTATGGGCATTTGGCTCGCTTTGGCTGTATCTAACGCTGTTTGCGGACTGGAATGACTAACATCTATAAGAATATTACGCTGGTTGAGTGCACTAATGAGCTGTTTACCGTCATCAGTTAGCGGTTTGTTTAACCCTTGGTTGCCGTCATTATCTAATGCGCCCCCCGCAAAACGATTTCCGTAATGGTGGGTTAATTGTAATACCCGTAATCCGTGCTGATGAAACTCATTTAAGCGCTGCCACTGCTGACCTTCACCTGAAAAGTTATCATCTTCAACACAATCGGCACCTTGTATTTGAAAGTAAACCGCAGTGCGTTTTTCAGCCCTGGCGCTAGCAATATCACGCCCACTGAGACCCTGTAATAAAATATCTGGATTGTCTATTACTCGTTGCTGAGCTTCTTTAATGCTGGCAATGCAGGCTTTATAACTGCGTTTATAGTTTGTGGTGCCATCGGGCTGAGTAATCGCTTCAATATCAGAAATATCACAAATGTACGCATCTAGTTTTGATGCGCGCACATCATCAAGGTTATCAGGAAGAAAACTAAGTCCATCGATATAAAGGCGCTTATTTGATTGCGCAAGTACAGAAGAGCTGTAAAGCGGGCAGAGAAGACTGGCGGCGGCAATGCCCTTGAGAAGTTGTCGTCGGCTTTGGTTACAAGCGCTTGTTGTCATGTGGTTTCCTTTTTAGACGCTTGTAATCATGTGAAGCTGATTATGTTGCGGCAAATTGCTTTATAGCATTGGCTAAGGCGGTTACGCCATTGGTACGCGACGGGCTTAATTGGCCACTTAGCCCTAAATGTGAAAAATAACGCTCTAAATCAAATGAAGTAATTTCAGCAGAGGTTTTTCCGTGAGTCGCATCGAGCAGTATAGCAATAAGACCCTTAACTATACGTGAATCGCTGTCAGCACAAAAAAAGTGTTTATCTGCATCTTGATAGTGATATAGCCAAGCTTGGCTTTCACATCCTTTCACTTGAGCGGCTTCTACTTTAAACGTTTCATTTAATGGAGCAAGTACCTTACCTACCAGCATAATTTGGCGATATTTATCTTGCCAGTTTGTTGCCTGTTGTATGGCGAGAACAGCCTGAGAAACCTTGTCATCTAATGGTATAAAACAGCTTTTATCTGGCGTATCAACGAGTATGTTTTCTGATGCTGCGTGATTCAAAATAGGCCTCAATGGGAATGACTAAATACTATTACGGTTAAGCTGTAAAGGTTTAAGCGAGTTAAGGTTAAGTTATAACAGTAATTCTTTAACTTTACGAAGTGCATCGATAAATAGGTCAATATCTTGCTTATTATTGTATAAACCAATGGATGCACGACAACAGCCTTTAAGGTTTAGATGCTGCATTAATGGCATGGCGCAATGGTGGCCACACCGTACGGCAATACCTTGCTGATCGAGTAATATGCCCACATCTTGATGATGCTCGCCAGCAAGGTTAAAAGCGACAACTCCAACATTATTAGGACCAGCGCCATAGAGGCTTATGTCACCCAACTGAGCCAGTTGTTGCTGTAAGTAGTGCAGTAAAGTTTGCTCATGTTGCTCAACCAAATCACTGGGTAAGTCACTCATAAAACTAATTGCAGCGCCTAAACCGATGACGGCAGAAATAGCTGGGGTGCCAGCTTCTAATTTGTTAGGCAAACTACCAAACTCTGTACCGTTAAAGCTGACCGTTTTGATCATTTCGCCACCCGTTAACATCGGGGTTAAGGCATTTAATATCTGGTAGCGACCATAGAGGATGCCAACCCCTGTTGGACCATACATTTTATGGCCTGAAAATACATAAAAATCACAACCAATTTGTTGAACATCAATAGCAAAGTGAGCGATGGCTTGCGCGCCATCAACTAAGGTGATGGCACCTACGTGTTTGGCTTTTTGAGTTAATTCTATGATCGGGTTAACTGTGCCTAATGCATTAGTCACATGGGTTAGGGCGACTAATTTGGGTGCTAATGACAGCAACTGCTCATACGCATCAACATCGATCGTTAAATCATCATTGAGTGGGATTGGCTTAATGATGGCGCCAGTTTGCTTTGCTAGTTGTTGCCACGGGACAATATTGGCATGATGGGCGGCTGTATCGACCAAGATAATATCGTCTTTATCAAATTGTGCAGTTAATCCATGCGCCACCATATTGATTGACTCAGTAGTTCCATGAGTAAAGATGATTTCATCGACTCGATTGCTATTGATAAACCCTTGAACTTGGCTACGTACAGCCTCATAGTCGCGCGTTGCTCGAGCTGATAATTGATGAGCTGCGCGGTGAACATTGGCATTATTTAGTTGATAATACTGATTCACAGCATTGATGACGGACTGAGGCTTTTGGCTCGTCGCCGCAGTATCTAGATAACATAACGGTTGCCCATCAATCTGTTGAGACAGGGTGGGAAATTGGGCTCTAATCGCATCATGTTCAAAAGCTTTCGTCATTGCAAACTCACTTTATTAACGCCAACCTTAAATAACTCGCGCGGATTCAAGCATTGTCGATAAATAGAAATTGGGCTAAGCCCTAAATAGAAACGCCACGATCTTCATAGAAAGTGGCGCTTATTGCAAGTCTAGCATGAACGATTAAGCAGTTTATTAAGGGCAAGGCATTCGGTAACGTAAAGACAATTCATCAATTCTTGCCAATAATTCAGGGCTAAGGGTTACATCAAGACTGTCGATGTTTTCTTTAAGCTGATCTAGCGTCGTTGCGCCAATAATATTAGAGGCAACAAAGCGTCGACTATTTACAAAAGCCAGTGACATTTGTGTTGGACTTAGATTGAACTCTCGAGCTAACTCAATATAAGCTTGGGTTGCTTCAAGTGCCATTGAGGTGGCATTGTAGCGAGCAAATCGTTTGAACAAGGTCAGTCTGGCTTTTTCTGGCCACTGGTTATTTTCATATTTACCGGTTAGCGCACCAAAAGCGAGCGGTGAATATGCCAGTAAAGGCAGCTCTTCTCGGTGACTAATTTCTGACATTCCGACTTCAAAACTACGATTCAGTAAATTATAAGGATTTTGCACGCTAACGATTCGAGGTAAGTCGTGTTTCTCTGCAAGGCGAAGGTATTGCATCAGCCCCCAAGGCGTCTCATTTGATACTCCGATATAACGCACTTTTCCTTGGCGAACGACTTCAGCTAACGCTTCTAATGTTTCAAGAATGGGCGTTTGATTTTCTTCTTCATCATGGTTATATAAAAGCTCGCCGAAATAGTTACAATTTCTGTCTGGCCAATGTACCTGATACAAATCAATCGTATCGACCTGTAATCGCTCAAGCGATGCATCAACTGCTTGATGAATATTTACCCAATCTAACGCCATATTAGGTCGGATAAAGTCGCTTTTTACACCGGCTGCAGACACTTTTGTGGCAATCACTAGGTTATCGCGGTTACCACGCTGAGATAAATATTGGCCAATAATTCGTTCAGTTTCGCCTTGAGATTCAGCTTTTGGCGGAACGGGATACATTTCGGCAGTATCAATAAAGTTAATACCGCGACTTAGGGCGTAATCGAGTTGTTCAAAAGCATCTTGTTGTGAGTTCTGTTCTCCCCAGGTCATAGTGCCTAGGCAAATTTTACTGACATCAAGACTGGTATGAGGAATGCGTTGATATTCCATTTATTTCTCCTATGGAATGCAGTTACTTTGAAGTTATCAAGCTTTTGCGTTAAACAAAAGCTTGATATTCCGTTAGCAAATTAACTGTTGAATATCTCGGCATTTATAAAGGGGGCCATTGCTAAAATAATGGCTTGGGTATAAATACTTTCTCGTGTTGCTAACCCTTGTGTTAGCAGACCAATTGCACCACCTTTTTGCTTGATGTTGTCAGTATTAAATAAACGATCCATCACATGGCCAAGCTCTTCACCTTGTTGTAATGATTGATACACTTGAGCTGGTAATGGCAGTAGTGCACTGCGTCCAATAGATATTTGCTGCTGATGAATGATGGCCATATAGGCAAAGGTGGCTGGGCCATGATCAAAATGCTCAACCCCGCCTTCCATAGCGATGTAAAAGTCGGCTTTTGTTTCTGCCATTGTGTTTGCTAAGTCTTCAGACTGGCAAAATTGAACACGATTAATTGCCCCCTGTTTTGTTTCTTGCTCGGTCATGGGTTGATCTGCAACAAGAGAGGGAGCATGTTTGCCAATGCAATGTATTTGGTGATGGGGGAAATATTGGCTGAAGGCGACTTTGGCGGCATTCACTTTTACTGGATTTTTAGAACCAACAATAATGGTCAGTTGTGCAATTGTTTGCTCGCCAATTGATTTTTTATCATGCAGAGGCTGCGTTTCAAGCTGAGTAGGATTTGACATAGTTTTATATTCAATTAGTTATTTTAGTAGCGGCATAAGCTACACTGATGCGCATTAAGTATCTTACGCTATTTTACAGAGAGTCATCATGGCAAAGAAGTTTTATGTTGTCTGGTCAGGTCGAGAGACAGGTATTTTTACCAGTTGGGATTACACCAAGAAGTTGGTGGATAAGTTTCCTCAAGCCAAATACAAGTCGTTTCCCACTGAGGCGCAAGCTAAAGCGGCATTTGCGGGGGCAGCCTCAAGTAGTATTGGAAAGCCAGCTAGCAAAAAAGCGAGCGGTAAAAGTATCAGCCAAAGTACCAGTAAAGTAGAGTCAATTAAGACGACGAATATTGATCTTTTCAGCCATGATGTCATGGTTTTTACTGATGGTGGTTGTGAGCCAAATCCTGGTAAGGCGGGTTCAGGAATGGCGGTTTATCGCCAAGGTGAAGTGAGTGAGCTTTGGTATGGGTTATTTAATCCTAATGGCACTAACAATAGTGCGGAACTAAATGCCTTGTATCAAGCGTTATTGGTGGCTGAAAAAGCCTTAAACGATAAGCAAACCGTTAAAATATTGAGTGACTCGCAATATTCCATTAATTGTATTACCAACTGGGCCTATGGTTGGAAAGCCAAAGGTTGGAAGCGAAAAGTTGCTGGTGATATTGCTAACCTTGAAGTGATACAACAAGCACACGAATTATATGACGCAATTAAAGGCCAGATTGATATTGCTCATGTGGCTGCTCATATCGGCATTGAAGGTAATGAACTGGCTGATCGCATGTCGATTTACGCTATCGATCAAAAAAATACTGAATTTAGCCAATATGATGAACCTATCAATTTAACTGAGATTCTGGCTCTTAGGACAGGGTAGTCGTCATTTCCTTTCTTTGAGAGATGATAGTTGAGGCATTATGTTAAGCATGGCAATCGTTATATGGGTTATTGATTGTATAACCTAAGCCGTGCTTGTGTGTGAGCTGCTGGTTTATTAGGTGTTATTGTATTAGATGTTTTGTTGAGCAATTTATCTTAAAGTGTTACCAGTTAGAATAACTGATCGTACCAGTTGTGTGCTTTGCTCTCAAATAGCGTTAAAATTTTTGTGAGTCGGGGTAAAAAATGACCTAGATCATATTTCACAATTTAGAATTCTATATTCTCCGCTGTGAAATTAGATACCTAATAGGGTCATTATTATGCAAAGAGATTCAATCAATGCGCAGGACGTTGCAGTTTCAGCTCACGATGAGCAAACTTCAGTAAAAGGCTGGACACGCCAAGATACGACTTGGATGCTTAGCTTGTTTGGTACCGCGGTTGGTGCAGGCATTTTATTTTTGCCTATCAATGCAGGAATGGGCGGATTTTGGCCGTTAGTGTTAATGGCCATTATCATTGGCCCAATGACATACCTTGCTCATCGTGGTTTATCTCGTTTTGTATGTTCTTCTAAAAATCCAGGTAGCGATATCACCCAAGTGGTTGAAGAACATTTCGGTGTGAGTGCAGGTAAAGCCATTACAGTGCTTTATTTCTTTGCTATTTTCCCTATTGTGCTTATTTATGGTGTTGGCATTACCAACACTGTTGATAGTTTTATTGTTAATCAACTTGGCTTTGCTTCACCGCCACGTATTCTTTTATCTGCAGTGTTAATTATTGGCATGATGTCTGTGATGGTTGCGGGTGAAAAATTCATGCTGAAAGTGACTCAGTTTTTGGTTTACCCGTTAGTTGCTATTTTAGCTTTCATGTCATTTTACCTGATGCCAGATTGGAAGATGGACGCACTGCAAGTTGTGCCTTCTACCGGTGAGTTCTTAGGAACTGTGTGGCTGACGATTCCTGTATTAGTGTTTGCATTTAACCATTCTCCTGCTATTTCACAGTTCTCTGTTTCATTGAAACGTGAGCATGGCAATAATGCCTCGAAAAAAGCGGATGTGATTTTACGTAACACCTCCATGATGCTGGTTGGGTTCGTGATGTTATTTGTATTCTCGTGCGTATTGTCTTTAAGCCCTGCTCAATTAGCTGAAGCGAAAGATCAAAACTTAGCGATTCTGTCTTACCTTGCCAACGTTCACTCAAGCGGATTTGTTAGTTACTTTGGTCCTATTATTGCGTTCATTGCGATTATTTCTTCATTCTTTGGTCATTACTTAGGGGCAACTGAAGGTTTAAAAGGCATGATCACTAAGCAACTTCGTAGTAGCAATAAAGAAGTATCAGACGCCAAACTCAACAAATTTATTCTTGGCTTTATGTTTTTCAGTATTTGGATTGTTGCGGTTATTAACCCAAGTATTCTTGGCATGATTGAAGCGTTGGGCGGCCCTATTATTGCGGCGATTTTATACCTAATGCCAATGTATGCCGTTTATAAAGTTCCTGCATTAAAAGCTTACCGTGGCCGCATCAGTAATGTGTTTGTTGTGATTGCTGGTTTATTGGCAATGACAGCCATTTTATTCGGCCTAATGAGCTAACACTCTGATAATTAAGGCTGTTGTGTAGCATGGTTAGAGGAACAATAACGGTTCCTCTTTCTTACGGTTTTTAGTTTGCTGATAGGGTCAGTAAACGTTGAGGCAAATTATATGTTTAGTGCATTTGAAATCTTTAAGATTGGTATTGGTCCGTCGAGTTCACATACCGTTGGGCCGATGAAAGCGGCAAATTGTTTTATTGATGACTTGATTGAGCAAGGCAAGCTAACTCAAATTACTAAATTCACGGTTGATGTATACGGATCATTATCATTAACGGGTAAAGGTCATCATACTGATATTGCGATCATCATGGGATTGGCGGGTAATGAACCTGAAACGGTTGATATTGATAGTATTGAGCCTTTTATTACCCAAGTTGAGAAAACCCAAGAAATCATTATAGGTGATGCGATTCACCATGTTGATTTTCCTCGTGATGCCTTGATTTTCCATCGCTCAACCTTATCATTGCACGAAAATGGCATGACGTTACATGCTTGGATTGGCGATGAGTGTGTTTATTCCAATACTTATTACTCTATCGGCGGTGGTTTCATCGTTGAGGAAAGTGAGTTTACTCAAAGTCATTCCAGTGGCGTTAAGGTGCCTTATCACTTTAATTATGCTGATGAGCTAGTGGCACACTGCAAAGATTCAGGTTTAAGCATCAGCGGATTAATGAAGCAAAACGAGCTGTGCTTCCGTTCGGAAGAAGCTATGTATAGTGGGTTTAATCTTGTATGGAAAACCATGCAAGATGCGATTGTAAAAGGTTGTCATACAGAAGGCGTGTTATCTGGCCCATTAAAAGTGTCACGTCGTGCGCCAGCCTTGCACCGTGAATTACTTCGCTGTGAGCGAACCAGTACCGATCCTATGGAAATCATTGATTGGGTCAATTTATTTGCGTTGGCTGTTAGTGAAGAAAATGCTGCTGGTGGTCGTGTTGTGACCTCGCCAACCAATGGTGCAGCAGGGATTATTCCTGCGGTGTTGGCCTACTATGACAAATTCATACAGAAGGTCGGTGAAAAAGAATGTAGCCGTTACTTTTTAGCCGCAGCTGCTGTGGGATCGCTATACAAACGGAATGCTTCGATATCTGGGGCGGAAGTTGGCTGTCAGGGTGAAGTGGGTGTTGCTTGTTCTATGGCGGCTGCGGGTTTAGCTGAGTTAATGGGCGGTTCACCTGCGCAAGTTTGTATGGCTGCTGAAATTGGTATGGAACATAACTTAGGCTTAACGTGCGATCCTGTAGCGGGCCAAGTTCAAGTCCCTTGTATTGAACGAAATGCAATCGCATCGGTGAAGGCGATTAATTCGTCACGTATGGCATTACGTCGTAATTCTGAACCAAGAGTGAGCTTAGATAAAGTGATTGCGACTATGTATGAAACGGGTAAAGACATGCATGTGAAATATCGTGAAACCAGCCAAGGTGGTCTTGCAATAAAAGTCACCAATTTGTGTGCTTAATCGGGTTTGATTAAAAGGCTTTCTTACGAAAGCCTTTTTTGTATTTTGTACACATTGACAACAGCGTGTAGAGAACCCTACTCTTCAGCACCTTCTGCAATCTCTTCATACATCAGATAATGGCTTTGCTCCATACCTAGTGATTGATAGGTTTTTTGGGCAATGTGGTTGTCGTGCTCAACATACAATCTAAAACTCGCAGCGCCGCCTATTTCCTCTGCAAGTGATTTTACAGCTTGATAAAGCTTGGCATAAATTCCTTGGCGGCGATTTTGCGGGCGAATATACACACTTTGGATCCAGCAGTAGTTAGTTGCGCGCCAATCACTCCATTCAAGGGTGACCATTAACGATCCCGCTATTTGACCATCAACTTCAGCGACAAGATAAAAGCCTTTTTCTGGGCTATTAAGCATCGTGCTCACGCCTTTTGTAAGACGTTCATTATCTAATGTGAGGTTTTCGGTTTCCAATGCCATCGCTTGGTTAAAATCAACTAATGCTGCTAAATCTGATGCTTGGCCTTTTCTTATTATCATTGTCCTTCCTATATCGGGAATCGTAAAAATGTTGCTGATTTTTTATTCGACTAAAGTCTAAGCTGCTATGCTTATTATTCAATGTGACAGTGCAAGAGGTTGTGATGATAAAGTCAAAATATCAATTCAGAGTTTACCGATATATCAAACATCCCAGTCGAATTAATCGAGTCAATAATCCTTGTCATAGTGTTTATCCTACTACAGTCAATGGGGCTGCACAGCCCAATATTAACCATCCGTTACACTTCCTGCTAACCTTAGCCACTTTAGGCTTATGGGCAATGGTGTGGTGGTGGCTGATTTTAAAGTCGAGAGGCGAGGAGTCAAACTGGCTTGCAGGTTTTGATGATGACTATTGGAGTTATTTAATCGAACGGGAATGTCCCCCTGCAGCTTTATATCCTGTCAAAATCGGCAATAAAGAAACGACATTTATATTTGAAGCCTAATAGTGAATTTTGAATAGAAGCTCAGTGTAAACTGACCTAGATCATCTATTAAACCTAAATAGGTATGCTAGTATGCGGCGCCGAATTTTGTCGGCCGAGTTTATTGATGGTGTCATTGTTTAACGTTGATAACGACATCATCTAGATATTCATACATCGTGACTACTAGTCAGTTACATCAATCGCAAACAAGCAAGGTTTACTCCATGTCAAAACATGCACCGTCATTTCCAAGTCGAGTTTGGTCTCGTTGGATGTCAGTTCCTTTATGGTTACAAATCCTCATCGGTATGGTTCTAGGTATTATTGCAGGGATCACCTTAGGGGATGATGCTAGTTACCTAAAACCTATTGGTACCTTGTTTGTTAATACCATTAAAATGCTTATCGTTCCTTTGGTGTTTTGCTCATTGATTGTAGGTGTTACATCAATGCAAGACACGGCAAAAATGGGCCGTATTGGCTTTAAATCATTTGGATTTTACCTAGGCACTACGTCAATTGCGATAAGCATTGGTTTACTTGTCGGCTACGTCATGCAACCTGGCGCAGGTCTTGGACTTGAAGGTGCAAAAATTGTCAGCGAAGTAAAAGAAGCGCCGACATTGATGGATACGTTAATTAATATCGTACCTACCAACCCAGTGGCGGCATTGGCCAGCGGTCAAATTTTGCAAGTGATTGTGTTTGCAGTGGCACTCGGTATTTCGTTAGTGCTTATTGGTGAGCACGGCAAACCCGCTATTCGTGTTTTTGAAAGTCTAGCTGAAGCAATGTACAAACTTACTGATATGGTGATGAAGTTAGCGCCTTACGGTGTATTTGGTTTAATGGCTTGGGTCGCAGGTGAGTATGGCTTAGATATGTTATTGCCTTTGATAAAAGTCATTGTGGCGGTTTATATCGGCTGTGCGTTACACATTCTTGGTTTTTACAGTGTAGTACTGACGGTGTTTGGTAAGCTAAATCCGATGCAGTTCTTTAAAGGAATTGGCAATGCAATGGCGGTTGCATTTACAACGTCAAGCTCAGCCGGCACCCTACCAGCAAGTATGAAATGTGCCAGTGAAAACTTAGGGGTTAATAAGAAGATTTCTAGCTTTGTATTACCACTAGGAACCACCATTAACATGGATGGCACCGCGCTTTACCAAGGGGTAACGGCGCTATTTGTGGCACAGGCTTTTGGTATTGATTTAACTTGGGTGGATTACATTACTATTGTGCTAACTGCTACCCTTGCATCGATTGGCACAGCAGGTGTTCCAGGTGCAGGTCTAGTGATGTTAACTTTAGTACTGACCACTGTGGGCTTACCATTGGAAGGCGTTGCTATTATTGCGGGTATTGACCGTATTTTAGATATGGCTCGTACAGTAGTGAATGTATCAGGCGATTTAGTTGCTACGACGGTGATTGCTCGCTCAGAAGATGAGCTAGACGTTGAGCATTACAATGCGGATATGGAGCAATCAGCTCTTATTGCTCAGCATAACGAAGTCGATATTCAGCAAAAAGTTGCTGAAAATGTGAAAAGCAATTCATAAGTCATTATTTGAGTGTATCGAAATAAAAAAGAGTGAAGCCATGGCTTCACTCTTTTTGTATGGACTCAGCTTAATTAGCCAAGTCATGGTGCATTAGCGGATAGCAACTAGTCTTGCTGCTGGCTCAATACTAATAAATTAGCACCTTGTTCTGATTTTAGCAGTAATTTTCCCGATTTTGATAAAGCCACATTTGTGATCATTGGCATGGCTTTCATGACTCTAGCTTCTTGTTTCATTAATACTTCAACACAGGCCATCATACTTGTACCAGCAGGGGAAAGGGTAAGTTGTGTATCGTCTTGCTGATACTCTCCAAAGAACTGATTACAACTATTATTACCCGATAATTTACCGTCTTCTGCAAACGTAATTTGTGCTGGACTATGATTAATTACAGCTTCAGAAAGAGCAGATTCAATATACCAGCTACCTAACAAGTTAATTTCTTCAGCCTGGTGGCTGTTGCTTTGACAAGCACTAAGACCGAAAATAACCAAACAAGCGGTAATAGCGGGTTTTATCATGATGGTTTCCAATGAGATCGATAATCATCATAGTATATACTGTGTTTCAGCTAAATTTTCATGATGAAGTAGATTTAATTGTTATTCATTCTTTAAAGTCAGTGCATTAGTTAAGGTTATCGTAAAAATAGACATCTTGATATGTCATTCAGTTAATAAGAGCTATTTAATGAGCAAAATATTTAAAGTCATGCATCTGGTCGGATTATTTATGGTTGGCTGTGGCGCATATTTCTATTTATTGACAGACATGGCCAACGAAATAAATGGCATGTTATTAGTGGCGAGTCTGATTGGTATTGGGCTTTTAATTATGGCGCCTTATCCTGTTGCATTAGTTTTCGATTGGGCACAAAAGCAGCCGCAGTCCCAAGTAAAACAAGAAAGTGATAATAAAACTGAATGAAAATCCAATACCGATTAGCAACACAAGAAGACTCAGCGGAACTGGCTCGACTTGAAAAGAGCTACATGAATGATGAGCTGTCATCACCCGCAGAAAGTATGTCAGGGCAGTGTTTTTCAAAGACCGATATTAGCGAGTTAATTCGCCTCGGTTGGATTATGTTAGCTGAGAACAGTGAAAAACAAACGAGTGCAGCACAAAGTCAGGCAAGTATTATTGGTTATGTGATTGCTGGGCCTTGGTCATGGTTTAAATCATGGGGTATATACGCACTTGTTATGCGAAAACTATCTGATATAGAAGCGGGGTTTAGTAAGATAACGGCGCAAAATAGTTGTCAATATGGCCCCATTTGGATTCATCCTGATTTTCGTGGCCTAGGGATATTTGCGAAGTTAGTTGAAAAGCTTAGTTGTAATGTGGCCAAAAAATACCCTTATATGGTGACTTTTATCGCAGAAGAAAATCAAGCTTCTTTCGCCGCTCATACTGGTAAATCTGCCATGGAAGTAGTGGATTACTTTAGTTTTCAGCAGCGTGATTACTATTTGCTGCTAATGAAAAATTAATAGTGACAAGCAGGTATGGACAAGGTTATTAATGAAGTGGTTAACCGAAGAATTTAATGTATGGCATAACAAGAGGTAAATGATGAGTGTTGAAAACTCGCTAAATCAATTTGAACAGTTATTTCAGCCGTATTTGCATTTACGTTTGTCCGCTTATGATAATGCCAAAATTGTGGTGGCAGTATTAGCATCACAAAATAAAACATATCGTGTGGTTGAGTGTGTAAGTTCAGCGCAGTTAGATACTGAGCAAGCTGTAAGCCAACATGGCCACTATCTTGTTGAAACTGACTTCGGCAATATTGGTTGTGGCCGAGCTAATGGCTATCAAGAGGCTATTCAATTAATCGATGCGCTGCAAGACGTAGATCTAAGCTCTGCAAGAGAGCTGACTGTGCCAGTATTGAATATGCAACAAGTGGCGTTTATGTGCGTCGAAACGGCGCACTTTGATCACTGCTGATACGTATTACTCTAAATTTTTTTACTGTTTCTAACTCAACTTAACTTAACTCGACTTAAGTAATGCCAAAGGTCTATTTTGGTTGTTATGCTTTTTAAATAACTGATTTATATTATTGTCTACCTCATGGGGCTTAATAAAACCGTGCTGCTGATAGAAATCGGTGAGCGCAGCTATTGCAAAAACATAACACTCAGATTCAAGCAAATTTGATTGAATAACAGACATCAATTGATGAGCGATTCCTTGGCCTCTAGCACTTTTTTTAACGACTAACCCTGTGACTAATTGAACCTCGCCAATTTTTTTTATCCTCACAGCAGCTAATATATTATCGATTTGAAGCTGGTTCGTGTGGTTAGCTATTGGTTTATCATCAGCTTTTTCTTGGCAGCAGAGGATGACAGTGTCTTTAAACGTTGGCTTGGAGTAGTGCAAGTGTTGGCGATAGAAAAGTTTGATTACGGACCATAATTGTTGCTGCTCGCTCAAAGTTGTTTGGTAGTACTCGCCCTGAATATTGTCCGACGCTCTGACTGGCAAAGGCACTGATGACAGGCTAGAAAAGTCAGATTTACTTGCTTTGAACATATAATAGGAGTGCATTCATTTTCCTGAGTTTTATCATTGAGTCTCTTTGCCTAAGCCTAGCAACCTAAGCCTAGCAACCTAAGCCTCGCAACCTAAGCAGCGCAACCTAAGCCTGTTAGCCAAAGTCGGTATGGCTTAACATCATATTGAGCATTCAGATCATAGCCTATTGCTTCAATGGGTTCGACTTATCACCTTATTTCCAATTGGTAAATTATTGCTCATTTTTAGGACGTTTCTATGCTGGTTTCTATGCTGGTTTCTATGCTCGTTTCATTGCCAGTTTAACGGTTGTTATATTATTTGTTTCTTAGCTGCTTCCTTATTTTCACATATTGAAAGTGTCATTGTAGAAATTCTATCCACTTTGAGTCTTTAAAGTGCTTATTTGTGAATGTTAACAAGTTGTTTGCTGGTTAGGGCTTGTTTGAATAATTATACGGTGATAGCTTAATAACTATCTTATTTAGTTTATGATTTTCATACTATTATTTGTATCGGTTTTGTTTGAATAGGTATGTTAACTAAACGTTGAAAGCAAGTTTGAGATTTCGATGGAATTTTTGCCGCATACGTTAACCGCACAGCAAATGTATAAATTATTGATTGGTGGTATCACCCCAAGACCAATCGCTTGGGTGTCTACGGTATCGGCAAAAGGAGTACCTAATTTAGCGCCATTTTCATTTTTTACAGTGGCAAGTGCTAATCCTCCAGTGTTGTGCTTTAACCCAATGAGTACCGATAAAGGCGCAGAAAAAGACACGCTAGTTAATATACGTGAGCAGCAAGAATTTGTGATCAACACTGTCAGTTATCAAGACTTATCGGTAATGAATCAAACGTGCCATTCATTACCGCCAGAACAAAATGAGTTTGAATATGCTGGAATAGAAACCTTAGACTCAACGATTGTGAAACCAAGTCGCGTTAAGCAAGCTGTGGTCAGTTTTGAATGTCGACTCAATCAAATTGTCGATTTAGGTAATCAGCCATTAGCAGGGCATTTGATATTAGGGGACGTCGTTGCTGTTCATGTTAACGATGACGCGATAGATAATTTTAAAATAGATGCAGATCAACTTGATGCCATTGGCAGAATGGCTGGCAGTGACTATTGTTTAACGAGAGATAAAGTACAATTGATGCGCGAATAAAGCGATGTAAACGAGTTAAATAAAAGGACTATTTAATTCACACCCTTAGGGTAAGAAAATCTACTGATGAGCATTAAGTACAGGGAGAGATAATGCCACTTTTAGAACAATTTAAAAATAAACTATCATCAAAACAAAGCGATGTCTCTTTGAGCGTCGTGATAGGGGTAATCGTCTCTTTTTTAGTTGTCGCCTATGGTGCTTTAGCCAATCCGCTTGAATACACAGAGCCACAATCTTTGGTCGAAAGGCTAACAATATATGCTTATGGCTTAATCTTGCCTGCATTGGCATTTATATTTGCTGCAGGGCGCGTGCTACTAAGACGATTCAATACCACACAAACTCATATTCGCTCGGCTTTTGAGGAGTCGGAAAAAACCAGGCATTTGCAAAATGTTTTACAAAATACCTTAGAGCAATTTTGTATTGTTTTGAGCGTGTATTTTTTATGGACCTTTATTATGCCTGCTGAGTTCATGTCACTGATTGCGTTATTATCGATAGTCTTTTTTATCGGCAGAATTATATTTATCAGTGGTTATGAAAAAGGCTCCGCCACAAGAGCGTTAGGGTTTAGTTTGACATTTTATCCTTCAGTGCTCTCTGTAGGCGCTATTATTATTTATCTTTTTTATCGTACGTTCTCTTAGCCGTTTTAGTGAATTTTACCCATAAAAAAACCGTCATAAGACGGTTTTTTTGATTCTACTTTATGCGCTAGGCTATGTTGAAAACTTATAAGCCTGCATCTGCACGTAAGATTTCAGCTTTATCAGTCGCTTCCCAAGGGAACTCATTACGGCCGAAGTGACCGTATGCAGCTGTACCTTGGTAAATTGGACGAGCCAAATCTAACATAGCTGTTAAGCCATATGGACGTAATTCAAAGTGCTGGCGAACTAGCTTGATAAGTACGTCTTCAGAAACTTTACCTGTACCAAATGTTTCAATACTGATTGACGTTGGTTCTGCAACACCAATAGCGTAAGACACTTGGATTTCACAGCGATCAGCAAGACCTGCTGCAACGATATTTTTAGCAACGTAACGTGCAGCATAAGCAGCACTACGATCCACTTTTGATGGGTCTTTACCTGAGAAAGCCCCGCCACCGTGACGTGCCATACCGCCGTAGGTATCTACGATAATTTTACGACCGGTCAGACCACAATCGCCTACTGGGCCACCAATAACAAAACGGCCAGTTGGGTTAATGAAGTACTTAGTGTCTTTGTTTAACCATTGTGATGGTAAAACAGGCTTAATGATGGTTTCCATCACGCCTTCGATTAAGTCTTCTTGCGTCA
Source organism: Shewanella sp. 10N.286.52.A9 (assembly GCF_041468985.1). Classification (NCBI taxonomy): domain Bacteria; kingdom Pseudomonadati; phylum Pseudomonadota; class Gammaproteobacteria; order Alteromonadales; family Shewanellaceae; genus Shewanella; species Shewanella sp. 10N.286.52.A9. The sequence goes on from NZ_JBFRJQ010000005.1 coordinate 212,413, forward strand.
CATCTTCACGATGTTGAGTCGACAGGACAATGGCGTCGATACCTTTGATTTGACCATTTTCATAGGCAAAAGTAACCTGACTTTTCGCATCAGGACGTAGCCAAGGTAATGTACCGTCTTTACGGACTTCAGACTGACGTTTAACCAGCTTGTGTGCGTAAGTAATAGGTGCAGGCATTAATACATCAGTTTCATTGCTTGCATAACCAAACATTAATCCTTGGTCACCCGCGCCTTGCTCAGCAGGATCGCTACGATCAACACCTTGGTTAATATCTGGAGACTGTTTACCAATCGCATTTAAAATCGCACAAGAGTCAGCATCAAAACCCATATCTGAATGAGTGTAGCCAATTTCACGTACTGTTTTACGTGTGATTTCTTCGATATCAACCCAAGCTGAAGTCGTAACTTCACCACCGACTAATACCATGCCAGTTTTAACGTAAGTTTCACATGCAACACGCGCTTTAGGATCTTGCTCTAAAATTGCGTCTAGTACCGCATCAGAAATCTGATCGGCGATTTTATCTGGATGACCTTCTGAGACTGACTCAGAGGTGAACAAGTGGTTTGCCATAGTTGGTAAATCTCGTCTTTTGGAATTTGAACGTGTAGAAGCATCTACATCTAGACGTCTATAATAATTCAAATTAGGTTTGATAACACCCCTTAGAATCAATATAAGTTAAAAATTGTGCAACCATTCAAAGATTTATAAAAACTGTAATTGCTCTGTTTTATAAATTTATTAAATTAATCTTATGAATTTTATGCTAATTCTTGCCTTTATACTGTATTGGGTAGGGATGCTAAGGTTAAAAATAAAACAATAACTTTAGTTGATGTTTATCACTTTGTTGGTTTTTTTATTCGCCGGTGGCAACAAATATTCACGGTACTTTTAATGTGACAAAAAATGTCTTAGGGCAATTTAAAATAGAAAATGTAATAGCTTAGTGGGAAAAAGTTATACAAATGTTATCGGTAACATGGTATAAAGTTGGCTAATTAATCTACGCGTTTAGTTTGCAATAGATTGTTAGATGAAAAAAAGTGGCTAATACCGCTAATAAAAATTTGCGTCACATCGCCTAGTAGGGGAAAATATGCCCCACAATTGCCCGCTAGACCTCACAAACAAGCAGGAGAGAGCATGTCATCTCGTAAAGAACTCGCAAACGCTATCCGCGCATTAACTATGGATGCCGTTCAAAAAGCCAATTCTGGACACCCAGGTGCACCAATGGGGATGGCAGATATTGCCGAAGTGCTATGGAATGACTTCCTAAAGCATAATCCAACTAACCCAGAGTGGGTTGATCGCGATCGTTTCATTTTATCAAACGGTCATGGTTCAATGCTGATTTACTCTTTACTTCACCTGTCAGGCTACGCGCTGCCAATTGAAGAAATCAAAAACTTCCGTCAATTACATTCTAAAACACCAGGTCATCCTGAATACGGTTACACCCCAGGTGTTGAAACCACAACCGGTCCTTTAGGTGCTGGTATCAGTAATGCTGTGGGTATGGCTATTGCTGAAAAAACCTTAGCAGCACAATTTAATAAGCCTGGTCACGATATCGTAGATCACTTCACTTACTGTTTCTTAGGTGATGGCTGTTTAATGGAAGGTATTTCGCATGAAGCTTGTTCTTTAGCGGGTACATTAGGCCTAGGCAAATTAGTGGCATTTTGGGATGACAACGGTATTTCTATCGATGGTCATGTTGAAGGCTGGTTCACAGATGATACGCCTAAGCGTTTTGAATCATACGGCTGGCATGTTATTGCAAATGTTGATGGTCACGATAGCGATGCTATCCGCGCTGCAATTGAAGAAGCAAAATCAGTGACAGATAAGCCAACGATGATTTGTTGTAAAACCACTATTGGTTTTGGTTCTCCAAACAAATCAGGCAGCCATGATTGTCATGGTGCACCATTAGGTGATGCTGAAATTGCAGCAGCTCGTGAGTTCCTTGGTTGGGAACACGCGGCATTTGAAATTCCTGAAACCGTTTATCAAGGTTGGGATGCTAAAGATGCTGGCGCAAACAACGAATCTGCATGGGATAAGAAATTTGCAGCTTATCAAGCAGCATTCCCAGCAGAAGCAGCTGAATTTACACGTCGTGTATTAACCGGTGAATTGCCTGCAGAATTTGAAGCCAAAGCGAATGCATTTATTCAAGAGTGCCAAGATAAAGCAGAAGGCATTGCAAGTCGTAAAGCTTCTCAAAATGCGATTGGCTTCTTCGGTGAAATGTTACCAGAGTTATTAGGCGGTAGTGCTGACCTTGCAGGTTCTAACTTAACATTATGGTCTGGCTCTAAAGGTATTCAAGACGACCCAGCGGGTAACTATATCTTCCACGGTGTTCGTGAATTTGGTATGAGCGGTATCATGAATGGTATCTCGCTTCATGGTGGTTTCATTAACTACGGTGCGACTTTCATGATGTTCATGGAATATGCGCGTAATGCTGTACGTATGTCGGCGCTAATGGGGATTCAAAATATCTTTGTTTATACCCACGACTCAATCGGTCAAGGTGAAGATGGTCCAACTCACCAACCAGTAGAGCAATTAGCTAACTTACGTATGACACCAAACATGACAGTATGGCGTCCTTGTGATGCTGCTGAAACAGCCGTTGCTTGGAAAGCTGCGATTGAAAACAGCAAAGCGCCAACCTCATTAATTTTCAGCCGCCAAGGCTTAAAAGCCCAGTCTCGTAATGCTGAGCAATTAGCAAATGTGGCTAAAGGTGGTTACGTACTGTCTGATTGTGCAGGTACACCTGATGTTATTTTGATTGCAACAGGTAGTGAAGTGCAATTAGCTCTTGATTCTGCTGCAGCGTTAACTGAGCAAGGTCAAAAGGTTCGTGTTGTATCTATGCCTTCTACGAATGTATTTGATAAGCAAGATGCAGCTTATAAAGAGTCTGTATTACCTGCCTCAGTAACAAAACGTGTGGCGATTGAAGCTGCGCATGTTGATTTCTGGCATAAGTATGTTGGCTTTAGCGGCGGTGTTGTTGGTATGAGCACATTTGGTGAGTCTGCACCAGGTGGCGAGCTACTTAAGTACTTCGGCTTTACCGTTGAAAATGTGGTTAAAACAGTAAATTCACTGGGTTAATCCAAAACGGACGCAATTAAAAGGGTAAACTTTTACCCATGAAGTCTGTATAATGACGGCCTGCAATCACTTGCAGGCCGTTTTTTTATCTGCTTTTTACTGAGTACTGTTAAGAGGAAGCTTAACCCTCAATGATCCGAGTCGCTATTAATGGTTATGGCCGTATAGGTCGATCTATCCTTCGTGCACTTTACGAGTCGGGTAAACGTCAGCAAATCCAGATTGTGGCAATCAATGAACTTGCCAAGCCTGCAGCAATTAGCCATCTCACTCAATATGATACAACTCATGGTCGATTCCAAAATACAGTTAAGCTGAAGGATGATCAGTTAGTTATTGGTGATGATGTTATTCAACTATTACATCAAGCTGATGCGACTAAGCTTCCTTGGGCTGAGCTTGATATCGATATTGTCTATGAATGTAGTGGCAGCCTAATAGAGCGTGATGCTTGTGAAGCGCATATTCAAGCTGGCGCCAAACAAGTTCTGATAAGCCACCCTTCTTCAGCTGATGTGGATGCCACCATAGTGTATGGCGTCAATGACAGTTTACTTAAAGCTGATCATACCGTGGTATCGAATGCATCGTGTACCACTAACTGTATTGTGCCTGTCATTGATGTACTAGATAATCATTTTGGGGTTAAAAGTGGCGCAATCACGACGATACATTCTTCGATGAATGATCAACAAGTGATTGATGCTTACCATGATGATTTACGCAGAACGCGTGCAGCAGGTCAGTCAATTATTCCTGTCGATACTAAGCTTGCACGGGGCATTGAGCGCATTCTGCCGCACATGAAAGATAAGTTTGAAGCGATATCAGTGCGTGTGCCAACGATTAACGTTACCGCCATAGATTTATCGGTAACAGTTAATGAACGAGTTGATATTGATAAAATAAATAATGTATTAGAGCATGCTGCGAGCGGCCTATTTAATGCTGTGTTGGGCTATACTGATGCACCATTGGTGTCATGTGATTTTAACCATGATCCTCGTTCCAGTATTGTTGATGGCACACAAACCAGAGTAAGCGACGGGCATCTCGTTAAGCTCTTACTCTGGTGCGATAATGAATGGGGCTTCGCAAATCGAATGCTCGACACCAGTTTAGCGATGATTCACGCTAAAGATTCTGGTCACTAATTTACGTCTATAGAGCGCTTTACCTTCATCGGGTAAAGCGCTCTATAGCAAAAGCAGTTTTGTTTTTAAATTAAAAGGAAGGTCTCAATGGCTATTATCAATATGAGTGAGTTAGATTTAACCAATAAGCGTGTGCTTATTCGTGAAGATCTAAACGTTCCCGTCAGTGACGGCGTCGTCACCAGTGATGCAAGACTGCGTGCGGCTTTACCGACAATTAAACTTGCCCTTGAAAAAGGGGCTGCAGTGATGGTGATGTCTCACCTAGGCCGCCCAACTGAAGGTGAGTTTAATGCTGAGTTTTCAATGCAGCCAGTGGTGAATTACTTAAACGATGCGCTAGATTGTCCAGTCACTTTAGCTTCTGATTACCTAGATGGTGTTAACGCTAATGTAGGCGAAGTGGTTGTATTTGAAAACGTTCGCTTTAACGTTGGCGAGAAGAAAAACGATGAAGTATTAGCTAAAAAACTGGCTGCTTTATGTGATGTATACGTGATGGATGCATTTGGTACTGCGCACCGTGCTCAAGCTTCTACACACGGTGTAGGTATGCATGCTGCAGTTGCTTGTGCTGGGCCTTTATTAGCAGGTGAATTATCTGCTCTGGGTAAAGCTTTAGATAATCCTGCTCGCCCAATGGTGGCGATTGTCGGTGGTTCAAAGGTTTCAACTAAATTAACCGTACTAGAAAGCTTATCTACTAAAGTTGACCAACTAGTTGTTGGTGGTGGTATTGCGAATACCTTTATCGCTGCAGCTGGCCATCAAGTGGGTAAATCTTTGTTTGAAGCAGATTTAGTTGATGAGGCTAAACGTTTAGTCGCTAACGCCCAAAGCCGTGGTGGAGATATCCCTGTTCCAACTGATGTTGTTGTTGCTGGGGAGTTTAGCCCAACTGCGGAAGCGACATTAAAGCCTGTTAGCGACGTTGCTGATACCGATATGATTTTTGATATTGGTCCAGACAGCGCAGAAGCATTAGCAAAAATCATTGAAGCTGCAGGGACTGTTGTTTGGAATGGTCCAGTAGGCGTATTTGAATTTGATCAATTTGGTGCTGGCACCAAACGTATCGCTCAAGCGATTGCTGATTCAAGTGCATTTTCAATCGCCGGTGGCGGAGATACATTAGCTGCTGTAGATAAATACGATATCGCAGATAACGTTTCTTATATTTCGACAGGTGGCGGTGCTTTCCTTGAGTTCCTTGAAGGAAAAGAGTTACCTGCTGTCGCGATGCTTGAAAAGCGTGGCGCATAATCGTCAAATTAACGATTAAGTTAGACCCTTTAGCGAACGTCTCACAGCTTAAAACCAAAGAGTTAACGCTGTGAAGACGCGCTGAAGTGAGTAAGAATTGCAATAAGAAAAATATAATTATTAGAAAAAAACCGCCCATGTTTATAAATTTTAGCTGAGCTACTTTGTTATCAAGGCTAAGAATTATGTGCATAGGGTATAAAAATCAATCCAAAGCGATAGCGACCTAGGTGAGAAATCACCCTATTTTTGGAGTAAAAAATGGCCTTAATATCTCTACGTCAAATGTTAGATCATGCTGCAGAACACGATTATGGTGTACCTGCATTCAACGTCAATAACCTTGAGCAAATGCGTGCAATTATGCAAGCTGCTGAAGCTACTGACAGCCCTGTAATTGTTCAGGCATCTGCGGGAGCACGTAAATATGCTCGTCCACAGTTTCTTAAGTACCTGATGGCAGCGGCACTAGAGCAGTACCCAGATATTCCAGTTTGTATTCATCAAGATCACGGTACTGACCCTGATATTTGTCAACGTTCAATTCAATTAGGTATGTCATCAGTTATGATGGACGGCTCATTAATGGCTGACGGTAAAACACCTGCGTCATACGAGTATAACGTTGATGTGACTCGTCGTACTGTTGCTTTCGCTCATGCTTGTGGTGTATCAGTTGAAGGTGAAATCGGTTGTTTAGGCAGTTTAGAAACTGGCCAAGCAGGCGAAGAAGATGGTATTGGTGCCGTAGGTACTTTAAGCATGGATCAAATGCTAACGACTCCGGAAGAAGCGGCACGTTTTGTTGCTGATACCCATGTTGATGCATTAGCAATTGCAATCGGTACCAGCCATGGTGCATACAAGTTTAGCCGCAAACCTACCGGTGACGTTTTACGTATCGATCGTATCAAAGAGATCCACGCACGTATTCCAAACACCCACTTAGTGATGCACGGTTCATCTTCTGTACCACAAGAGTGGTTAGAAGTGATTAACCAATACGGCGGCGCAATCCCTGAAACTTACGGTGTACCATTAGAAGAAATCGTTGAAGGTATTAAGCATGGTGTACGTAAAGTTAACATCGATACCGATTTACGCTTAGCGTCAACTGGTGCTGTTCGTAAGTTCCTTGCTGAAAACCCTTCAGAGTTTGACCCTCGTAAATTCTTAAAAGCGTCAATGGAAGCAATGGCTGACATTTGTACGACACGTTATGAAGCATTTGGTTGTGCTGGCATGGGTTCTAAAATTAAGCCTAAGTCACTTCAAGCTATGTATAAAGCGTACCAATCAGGTGAATTAGACCCACAAATCAACTAAAGCTTGATTTGTCCTAGGTCAATTCTATGATGATGGCCAGAAAGCTATACGTTATAGTCATCATAACTAATTGATTGTTAAAGCTTCGATAAAGCCAGCAGAATTTGCTGGCTTTTTTATTGGATTATTTTCAATAAAATGACTTGTGCATAAGCGTTTTATGCCGCATTATCCCCGCCCTTAAATTTGAGTTCAGATGAACTTGGCGGCGCTACTTGACCCATTAATGTCATTCTTGGCCGTTATGCTTGTAATGGAATATGTCACCTTTAACCATTATTGAAGTACTGCAATGCACGTAAAAAACACTGCTCCCTTATCGCTTTTCTCACTGACTTGGCCACTCTTTTTTGATTTTGCGCTGCACTTTTTAACAGCCGCATTAAATACACTAATGATTAGCCGAGTATCTTACCAGGGTGTTGCTGCACTATCGGTCGGTAACATGGTATTTGAGCTTTCAATTACGCTATTTAGTTTCGTCAGTATCGGCGCGAGTGTGGTGATAACGCAATATTTGGGCGCCAAGAATAGAGCCACTGCGAGTGACGTGGTTTACTCTTCTATTGGTTTTAACCTCATGGTTGGCGTGGCTGCGGCTTTGGGTGTGTTTTTTGGGGCAGGTTTGATTTTGCACCTAATGAATTTACCCGTAGAGCTAATTCCTGATGCAAAGCTATACCTTCAAATTGTTGGTATCTGTTTAATTCCTGAAGCAATGGCAATGTGTTTAGCTGCAGGGATGCGTGCCCATGGATTTACCCAACAAGCGATGTGGGTGACTTTACTCATGAATGTCATCACATTCGCAGGTAATTTGTTGTTACTTTATGGTTGGTTCGGAATCCCGCAAATGGGGGTGGCAGGTGTTGCCATTAGTACGGTTGTTGGGCGCTTAATCGGGATGACATTAATGGCATACTTGTTTGTTAAGTACACCCAAATCCCAATTAAGTTGTCTGAAATCATTAAACCGAAAAAGCACTTACTTGCTAAGGTTTTCCATATCGGTTTACCGGCTGCTGGCGAGAACGTTTCTTGGATGTTGCAGTTTATGGTTGTGACTGCATTCGTTGGCTTAATGGGTGATAAAGCGCTTGCTGCCCAATCCTTATATTTTCAAATCTGTATGTTCATATTATTGTTCGGTTTATCCATAGGGATTGGTAACGAAATTATGATTGGTCACATGATTGGTGCCAAACAATTTAAATCAGCAGAAACACAGATGTATCGTGCATTAAAAATTGGCTTAATTTTAACGACGATTGTAGCAGCTTTAGCGGCGATATTTGGCGAAAAGTTAGTGGCGTTTTTTACTCAAGATGAAGATATCTTATTGATGGTAGGCCAGTTATTCTTATTAACTTTACTGATGGAACCCGGTAGAACATTTAATCTTGTTGTGATTAATGCGCTACGTGCAAGTGGTGACGCTCGGTTCCCATTTTTTGCTGGCATGATTTCTATGTGGTGTATTGCTGTGCCGTTAGCTTATCTATTCGGTATTCATTGGGATATGGGGTTAGTAGGGGTTTGGTGTGCGTTAGCGATTGATGAATGGACTCGAGGTTTAACAATGTTATGGCGTTGGCGAAGTGGGCGTTGGCGGACAAAGAGTCTAATTCTTGCCTAAATATACTTTTTAGTGGGTTTAAGCTGTAAAAATGCAGTTGTTTTTTCAATTTTGCTACCAAAGTGTTAGTATGCGGTTCAATTTCTGGGGTGATTTTGATTTTATTGTAAATAAAGGATTTGATGACATGAAAAAACTGCTACTGACTGCAGCTGTTACGCTTGCCATGCCATTTGCTGCTCAAGCGGGTGCGGACTTTGTTGAAGGCGATAAGACCTTTGCTGGTGAAGCAGAATTGGGTGCAACACTGACCACAGGTAACACGGATACTTCTTCTTTTAAAGCCCGTCTAGGCCTTAAACAAGAACTAGGTAACTGGGAAAACGCATACTTACTAGAAGGCTTATACAAAGAAGATTCTGGTGAGAATACTGCAAAGCGTTACTACGCAGGTATTCAAGGTGACTACAAGTTCGACGAAAAGAACTACATGTATGTTACAGCAAACTATGAAGTCGATCCTTTTACTGGTTTTGATTATAAAGCGGTTGGTTCAGCAGGTTATGGTCATAAATTTATTGATAATGGCCGTACATTTTTAAGTGCTGAAATCGGTCCTGGTTATATTTATAAAAAATTAGATGACGAGCAGTCTTTGGCCTTAGGTTATGACACTGAGGACAGTGTTGTTGCTCACGGTGCGTTAAACTTTTCATATGAAATTACTGAAAGCTCTAAGTTCACTCAGCTGTTTGTTGCAGATTATGGTGATTCTTTAGAAGGGCGTTCAGAGTCTGCTTTGACTGCAAATATTATTGGCGCTTTAGCAATGAAGTTTGCTGTAATTGTTCGTTATAACAGCGAGCCGTTAGAAGACTTTAAGAGCACTGATACTGAAACCAACATGACACTTCTCTACGCATTTTAATTGTTAGTCAATTGGGTTTAAAGCCGAGCTATGCTCGGCTTTTTTGTGTCTAAAATAATCATTTTAAAGCATGGGTATCTCAATTTTATGACTGTTACCAATGTTACATTTTCTCATGTTAATTCAGCTTGAAAATGAACTTGTTTTTATGTCATAGGTTCGCTAGGGCGTAAATAGTGATGTTTGTTTAATCGATTATCCAAATAAAAATAAACATCTACATAACAGGTGTAACTTTTTGGGGTGTTTTATTAAGCCTAAATATTGAAATTTCGGGGTATAGCTCACGAATTTAGATGCCGAGACTTTATCAGTTATTTTGATCACAATTATACCCTTTTGCCTAGCGTATAATGATTTCCCATATTGACAGAAGAGACGAAAAAGGCATGCAAATCGGTTGTTGTTGGTTTGATGATGAGCGTAAGGTGCTTATCAACCAATCTACTGCTACTAAATGGCAACTCAACCATAGTGAGTATTGGGTGTTAAGCATTTTAGCTAAACATCGTGGCCAAGTCGTGCCTATTGAAACCTTAGCATTTCTTGAAGAAGAACAAGGATGCCATCAAAAGTTATCCGTCGATGAGATGGAGCAGTTGGTTGAAAACTTTAAAGATTATTTTGGCGATTCGCATCGAGGCTTAATTGAGCTGATTGCTGATCAAGGGGTGATTTTATACAACAGAGTCGTCGGTCATCACAGCAGTTTACTCGATACTCCCAATAAAGCGATTTCAAATGCCCATTACATACTGATTATTCTAATGACGTTGTTGGCGTGTAATTTTGTTTATTCAAATCTCAGCGCTCCTGAGTTTGTCATTCCGGATGTGAGCCGTACTTTTGAATCGCAAAGTGGTGCTAGTGTCGTTTTTAAACTCTATGGTGACGACAAAAGTGAACGTGATTTTTCTGAGGTCGCGGATACAAGTATCGCAGCGTTAAAACAGTGTGACACGATTTTGTGGGATTCAATATCTGCCACATTAGCCAAGGGTGATAATTCGGTGAGTATCTTGCTGAAAAAACAAGTCGATAAAGGTGTGCGATTCCATAACATAAAAGTGTTGCGTGATAATCCTGAACTTTTATTTGTCTCCACCGCGTGGCTTAAAAAGGTGCGAATCTGTGGTGAATAAACTCACTAAATTTTTATCGACAACATTTGGACGTATCGTTTTTTTGTTTATTTCAATGAGCATATTTTGCCTTGTTATTTTGACATTAGAACGTTTTGCCGACACCAGAGAGGTGTGGTCATTTGATTGTCAAAGTGATGTCTATCGTTTTGAAACGACAAGTGCTGAGCCAAAAGAGATTGATGAAGGCGAATTATTTTTATCACTCACAGTTGAAGATGGGCAGATCCGCTTAGATTATTACAATGCTGATAAACCGTCCGACAGAGAGTTTATTTCGTTAGCGGGCGAACTGAAAGAGTTAGAAGTGGGAAGCGTAAGTTATCAATTAGATTTAGCGGTCACTGACGTACAATTTGAAAACGATAGTTCTTATTTAAAAACGTATCTTGCAAAAGAGCTTGACGAGCTTCAGGCTAACTTGTCGATAGGTAGTCAGGTTAATGTCACTGTAAAAGTGTTAGAAATGAGTATGAATAAAAACTATATTTCTATTAAATTTACTCCAAATAGTAGTTCTTGGATCTGCCGATTACACGAATAAAGTTTGATTTGATAAGGTCGGGCTTTCGCTTTGTTATTTAAATTCGCTATAGTATGGTAATTCCCTCGTTGTTGAGTTCTCCTCAGTGGCAAAAGTCAAAGTAAAACAAGAAGAAGCATTATCAATTAAGTTCAGCCACCAAATGGAGGTTGGGCATCAACGCACGTTTGATTTATTCTTTTACCTCCCCACTGAAATGGGGGTTGGTGAAAAAACCTTAGATGAAGAAGAGTACTACCACAGTGCGATGTTAGGTAGGCGTTCCTATTACTCGAAAGGTCTACATTTACCTTTAGTTCAAAACCGCTTTGTGAGTATCAATAAGCGCACCAAAGAAGAGTTTCGTTTTTATCTTAATTTGTTCGCATATCAATTTGCAGTTGCGATTGAAACCGATGCCAAAGAAGTTCGCCAACTTACCGAAGCAGAAGAGTTTTACCCCGCTTTAACCGAACTCGGTCAGTCGGTTGCGCAGCTATTAAAAAAGTTTCGTCGTAATGAACCGAGTGAAGAAAAATGGCAATCTTACTTTGCTAATGCCGATAATTATCTTTCGTGGTTTTGCGAGCAGCAATTACTGAAAACCTTAGCTTATCGCCCAAGGAATGCGGCTTATAAAGAAGAAAAAGAGCAGATTATTGCCTTATGCCGAGCAGAGCATCATTACCGCGAAGAAGAGCGTAAATACAACTCTGCGGGAACTAAGCAAGATGCCAATCGTATCTCTAATAAAATGCTGTTACTTCGCCGCCTGATTCAGCAAGGGGTCGTCCTTAAAGAAGAGTTAAAACCTCTTGGTATAGGGCTTAAAAAGTTTGTGACAGGTTTAGCAACGACTTTGGTGATGCTTGTGGTATCGGCATTGATTATTAAGGCACAGGGGGTATTCAGTGGTTTAACCATGAGCCTTATTGTTACCTTGGCCATTATTTATGGCTTTAGGGAAATTTTTAAAGAAGATGTTCGTAATGCCCTATGGCGATTTATACAAAGAGGCCGACCTCGCTGGAGCCGAGTACTAAAAGATACCACTACACAAACGGTCATTGCTAAACAACTTGTCTGGCTAGATTTCACTCGTCCTCAAGATATTCCTAAAGCTGTGGCAGAAATAATGAAGCAACGGCATAGTCAAAATAAGGTGGATGCAGAAGTATTGCATTATCGAATTGCGACCAAGGTGACCAATAAAGAGTTCGAAGCAGGTTACTCACAAATACAAGAACAGGTTAACTTTAGCTTGGTTCCATTTGCGCGTCATTTAGAGCGCGGTAAAGCTAAAATTTATAAAGAACAAGACGGAAAGGTGAGTAATGAATCTGTAGAGCGGCGTTATCAAGTCAACCTAGTCGCTGTGCTTAAAGATGGTAAAGGCCCGCTAGAATATGCGCGTTATAAGGTGGTGATGAGCCGCTCTAATATTATTGAAATTACTCGCAGTAAATTACCCGGCGATTTACTTGAAATGGGTGATTAAGCGAAGAAAGCAGGCTTTATAAATAGTATAAAAAAGCGGGATAAATCTTGTCATTTATCCCGCTTTTTTGTTTTATGCTTTTCGAGTAAACGCTTGGCAAATGTTCTGATTACCCGTTTGCTTTGCTCTTTTTAACGCGACTTCAGCATTACTCAAGTAATGTTCAAACGACTGAGGCTCAGGGTAGCCTGCGATGCCAATGTTTATGCCTTCATTGAGCTCATTTTGCTCTAACCTGTCCATGATGCTCATTGCATATTTATGGGCTTGAACAGAATCACTGGATGTTAACAGTATGACCAACGAACCTAAACGCCAATGGGCGATTTGAAACCCTATTGGTAAATCAATCAATAATTGCATTTCAATATCTTTTTGACGCTTCTCAAGATGATCGATATCGCTAATGTGGCTGATTAACCCTTCAGGGTTGATATCCATAATCAGTAAACAGGTTTGCTCTCTATTGGGCTCTGTTAACGTACTAAAATGCACTTCGAGTTCAGATAATGGCACCACCATCGAACTTAACGGCGCTTGCTGGCTAGGAAGTTGTTGTAATGATTTTTGTAATTTGAGTATTTGCAGTGTCACCACTAAATATTCAATCTCGCCATCAAGATTATGCTCAGCTTGAATACTGGCTTTCAAACTATTGGCAAAACGAGTATCAGCATCAGCAAATATTTGCCCCTTCCATTTACCTTGTAAACTTAATCTGCTGTTGATATCGGCCCATTGCTGAGAGAACTCTTTTCCGAGTAGTTCCATCACATTGTCTTGACTGTCGGCTTCGATATCTAAAAGTTTTTTGAACTTGTGATTAAACTTGAGCAACTGACCGTTGGTATCAGTTAATGCTGTCGCGACATTACTTTCTGATAGCAGTTGATAAAAATAACCTTGCTGTTTAGCTGAGGTTAGTTCGGTAATATTTTCAAAGGTTACAACCCAGTAGCGCTCGCTTTTTAATTGGGTTTTACCTGGTTGAGCCGACACGGTAATAGTACAACTATCTTCATCTATGCTAACGATTTCTTGCCAATGCTTACCATTTCCCATGGCATCAGTGAGGGATTGATAAACATCATCTTCAAGTTGCAGTACTCGTTGCAAACGTCTTTCTAATAATGCTTCAATTTCAACAGATAGCGTTTTTGCTGCCTGACGGTTTGCTTTTAATACTCGGCCGCTACTATTAACAATTAAGCAGCTTTGCTGGTTTCTAAATAAACTACTGGCTAAATTAATGCTATTCACATTGGCATTTTTCTCTAGCTGGTATCGATGTCTTGTATATAACAGCGCAGTGGCAAGCGAGCCTATCAGGACGCCGAAAAAGATTAATATATAACGCCATTGTTCAAACCTAGCGGCAATGTCTTCGTGGCGAATATATGACATTAAATAGTATTCTCTAATCGCTGAATTATTTGCTGCTAACTCCACTTTTAAGAATACGAAAGTACCCAGTTCGTTATGATATTGGCCAAAATTGGTATTGGCCATTTGTTGCCACAGTTCTGGGTAGGTTTGTTGTATGCTACTGCCTAAGGTTGTGGGAATTTTTTTGAGGGGCTGCTCTTGTGATGCGCCCGCATATAACATGCCTTGTGAGCCAAATAATAACAACGGTGAATGATGATTAAAAAAGGCTGGTTTAATTGTCTGTAATACTTCAGAGATGGAGTTATAAGTGACCAAATACCCTCGAATACTTTGGTCTGGGTTTTCAATCCAAGCGAGTTGGTAAACGTAGGGAATTAGCTTGCCATTGATTGACACAAATTGAATTTGTGACGAATAAATGTCGTTGCCGCCCATGGTTTTATCATGGCTAACCACCACTGTAGGTAAGGCAACATTATCAAAAGCATTAGTGGTTTTAAGTCTTGGATTGCCTTGTGGATCAAATAAGCTTAACCCCAATAATTCTGGAATATGGGTCAATAAGCCATCCCAGTTTTTAAGTAACTTTTCTTTTTGTAACTCAGAAGGGTTACTCAAATACTGATTCATCAATTCAGCTTTAGAAAATGCTTGGGTGCGAAACTGCAGGAAGTTAACTTTATCAGAGGCGAGTGTTCCAACGGTTTGCAGTTCGCTGTAGCGCTTAGCTGCCCAATCTTCTTGTAGTCTGCGTTCACCTAAACTTAATAACAGGGTGGTAAAAATGACAATACTAATGAGCATCACAGAAACTTGGCTTAATAATGCCAGTACTTGTTGACGACTCCATTGAATATCTTGCGCAGAAATGAGCAGAAATTTTGAGACATTTTTGTTGGTTTGTCTTTTAAACATTCGCTTACTTAGGTTCACAATCTTGATAAGGTGATGTTATCACGAAAGCGTGAATAGGTTGACCTCAGTAAAGCTTTTTTAACTAATTTATTAATAACATAAATCAGCACTAACCGACGACATCTAACTCACGTTGTTTGAACTCACAACCTCGTTGTTCAACAAGCTGCCTGCATTGCTCAATATCGACATTTTCAAGCCCATTAATTGCAGATACTTGCACTTGTCCAATGTAATCTGGCGCTAGGCTAATAAATTCCAGTAACGCTTCATAAGCCCCTTTAAGTTTAGGCTTACAGTGTTGAATATACAGGGCTTCAGTGTTGGCATTCAGCGAGATGGATAAACTATCAACACAGTGAGCAAGCTCAGGCAAAATATTTCTGCGATGAAATAAGTTACCTAATCCATCGGTGTTCACTCTTACGTTACCGCCTGCGGCTTTGATATGGGTTGCGACAACAATTAAGGTGTGCAAATTAAGGGTGGGTTCACCGTAGCCACAAAACACATACTCATCAAAGGACGTTACATTACCAAGCAAAGGGATGATGTCTTCTGGCTTCACTTGTGCACTAAGCGACAACTCATACTGATGAACTTGCTTTGAACCATTATGCTTAGGGCAAAATTGACATCGTAATGTACAGCGACCAGTGATATTGAGGTAGCGGCTATCGCGGATGTCATAAACCAATGTGGCTATTGGGTGAGTGTCTTCAGTGGTGATATGAGGTTCAGCTTCAACAGTCATCGATTTTGCTCGGTACAGAAGTAAGTGATTTATTGTAATGGAATCACTAAGGGATAACTGTTTCACAGCTCGCAAATCATCAAGATACTGGCTATGGCTATGATGCTGAAGAGGCTTGATGGTTGACTAGTTTTATCCCAATCATCTCGCAAAAAAATTGACAATAAAAAAGGAGCCTAGGCTCCTTTTTGTTGTTAACAGTTGAATTGCTAAATTATTTTCGTTCAGAGGCTATCTATTACGAGACTATCTATTAAGAAACTATCCATTAAGAGATTATCCATTAAGAGATTATCCATTAAGAGATTATCTATGAAACGAGTCTCATTAAAGGGGCCCTAATAGATAGTCAGTTAACGATAAACCTCATCATCGTTTTTAGGTTGCCACCACCAATTGAAAATGCGTCTAACTAAACATTTCGCATCATCAAGAATAATGTAAAGCACGGGTACTAAAATTAGCGTGACCACGGTCGAGAATAAAATCCCGAATGCTAGTGATGCGGCCATTGGGATAACAATTTGTGCCTGTAAGCTTCGTTCAAGCAAAATAGGCACTAAGCCGACAAAGGTCGTCATAGAGGTTAAAATGATGGCCCTAAATCGATAGCACCCTGAGTTTATTGCTGATTCAAGTAATGAATAGCCTTCTTTACGAGAGCGGTTAACAAAGTCGACTAAAATCAATGAGTCATTGACCACAACCCCCGCCAGTGCCACGATACCGCACAGACTCAATACACTCATTGAGATGCCTAAAATGAAATGCCCGAATAAGGCGCCAATCATACCAAAGGGGATCACTGACATAATGATCATGGGTTGGGTGTATGATTTAAGCGGAATTGCCATTAGTGCATAAATGGTAAACATCGCAAAAAAGAAGCCTTGTACTAGACCTAACATAGCATCTTGCTCATCCTGGCTTCCGCCATCGAGTGATGCATTCACATCTCGATATTTCTCGGTTAACTCAGGTAAAAACTCCCCTTGGATCTCGCCCACCACTTTTGATGGCTCGACAGTGTTTTTATTCACATTAGCACTGATGGTGATGGCTCGTTTTCCATCAACACGGGTAATAGAAGCAAAAGATTGCCCTAATTCAATATCTGCAACAGTAGAGAAGGGTACAGCGACACCTTGAGGGGTACGAATCAGCATGTTTTCAAGATGGCCAATGGTGCGACGTTGCTCTAATGGATAGCGCACCATCACTTTAACTTCTTCTTTATTTCGCAAGATACGTTGGGCTTCATAGCCATAAAATCCATAACGAACTTGGCGAGCTAAATCAGAAAGCGTCAGTCCTTGAGCTTCTGCTTCAGGGCGAATATTCAAGCGTATTTCTTGGCTACCAGATGAGAAATTGTCTGAAATATCATAGACACCTTCATATGTTGCGAGCTCTTGCTTGAGCTCTTTCGAGGCTTCAGAGAGCTGAGCTAAGTCATTTGAGGTTAATCTAAATGAAATGTCACCACCTGACTCGTTCGTGCTCGCAGCAATATTGAGTTTTTTGACAGACAATAGCTCTGGCAGCTGTTTGCGCCACTCTTCAGCAATGGTAACGCCATCGATTTCTCGGTCTTCCCCTTTAGATAACTCAGCAAAGATAAAAGCTGAGCTTCGAGAACTCATATTGATAAAACTGTGTTTAACCACATCTTCACCCGTTTCTCGGGCATATTTATCATTCATGGCGTACAAGGCTTCTTCCACTTTTTGCACGACATCAAGGGTATTGAGTTCAGAGCTGCCTTCTTCCATTTCAAGCTGTACTTGAATGAAATCTGACGGTAAATCGGGGAAGAAAACCCAACGTACTTTACCACTAGCAAGCAAAGCTAAGGACAGAATAAGTACCCCAATAAATACCGCTACCACGTTATAACGCTGCTCAATACAGCGGCCTAAAAAGTGACGGTATTTATGTTGAATAAAGTACTGCAGCTTTTCGTTAAGGCTGACTTTAAATTTAGACAGGAAATTGGTGGGAGGGCGCTTCTTTTTCACTTTCATGTGAGCCAAATGCGCAGGCAAAATTAATTTAGATTCCACTAAAGAAAAAGCCAAAGCCAAAATAACCACCATGCCAATGGACTTCCATATCACTCCCATTGGACCCGACACCATAATCATAGGAATAAATGCCGCAATGGTGGTTAAAACGCCAAAGGTTGCTGGCATTGCTACGCGCTGCACGCCAGTAATGACATTATCAAGTGACTGACCATGCTTTTCGATTTCAGTATAGGCACTTTCGCCGATGACAATGGCATCATCAACCACAATGCCCAGCACCAAAATAAAGGCAAATAAGGTGAGCATGTTAACCGACATATTAAACGGCTCAATTGGCATGAGCAGTATCGTACCTAAGAAACAAACGGGTAAACCGAGCATGACCCAAAACGCCAGTTTAAGATCTAGAAATAACGCTAAAATGAGAAATACTAATAAGGCACCATAAAACATGTTTGATAGCATCATGTTTAAGCGGCCTTCAAGGTAATGGGTTAAATCTCCCCATGTATCTAATTTGATGTTAGCGGGTAAGGTTTCTTTACGCTCGGCAATATAGGCTTTGACTTGCTCAGAAATAGCCAAAGCATTTTGATCGTCAATACTGGTAATTTCAATAATGGCTGCGGGCTTACCATTAAAGCGGGTGTATTCTAATCGCTCTTCAAAATCATCTTTAATCGTAGCAACCTCTGGAAGCATAATTCTGCTGCCGTCAGGTCGTGTGGTCACTACAATCTGAGAAAAGTCTTCGCCAGTATAAGCTTGGCCTTTAGTTCGCAACAGGATGTCACCATCTTGTGCTCGTATTGAGCCCCCAGGCAAATCAATCGATGAGTTT
Source organism: Shewanella sp. 10N.286.52.A9 (assembly GCF_041468985.1). Classification (NCBI taxonomy): domain Bacteria; kingdom Pseudomonadati; phylum Pseudomonadota; class Gammaproteobacteria; order Alteromonadales; family Shewanellaceae; genus Shewanella; species Shewanella sp. 10N.286.52.A9. Next base: position 230,900 of record NZ_JBFRJQ010000005.1, read on the forward strand.
TGAACCGCCTGCGCAACTTGAGAGAAAGTTAAACCATATTCTCGTAATTTGTTTTCTGACAGTTCAATGCCAATTTCGTAATCACGAACCCCTGTCACTTGGGCACGTGTTACAGCAGGTAAGCCTGTGATGTCATCTCGAATAACTTTAGCCATTTCCTTCATTTCATGAAGACTGATATCACCATAAACTGACACCCATATGACGTTGTTTTCAGGCTTTATTTGATAAATGTTAGGTTTTTCAATGTTATCTGGAAATGTAGCAATTGCATCAAGACGCAACTTAGCTTCATCAAGTACTTGCTGCACTTCGTAGCCATCATCGACTTCAATGGTTACTGTTCCAACGCTATCGCTGGCAACTGAAGTGACTTTTTTGATACCACTAATATCTTGAATGGCTTCTTCAATCTTGATGTTAATCCCTTCTTCAATTTCTTGAGGAGCTGCGCCAGGGTAGGCTACAGAGATATTGAGAAGATTAAGCTCAAAACTAGGGAAGACCTCTTTGTTGATCAAAAAAGAGCTGAATAAACCGCCAATAAGTAAGGCAAACATCAATAGGTTGGCGGCAACACTGTTGCGGGCAAACCAAGAAATAATTCCTTTTTTATTATCCATTTTGCTCACCTGCTAATGATATTTCATCAATATTGTCAGGTGCATCTTGTGGCGCAAGGTCATCATTATCTGAGTTTTCACCAAGTAGTTTTACTTTTTGGCCAGACACTAGGTTACTAATGTCAGTAATCGAAACACGCTCACCAGTTGCAAGACTATCTTTAATAAACACATTTTCGATATCAGTTCGTACAATGTTTACTTTTCTAATCTCAATGGTGTTGTCCGATTTGACAATGGCAACTTGATCTTGGCGAACCACATAACGCGGCAGTTTAACAATGCCGTCTACTGTTCTGCCTTTGATAATTGCGGTGACGAAACTGCCGTATTTGAGTGGGAGTTCATCGGAAGATTGGTTATTTCGCAGGTATGGATCTTTCACTTCTGCGACGAGATAAACCATTCGATTTTGCTCGTCAATCACGTTTTCGCTTCTGACAATATTACCTTGCCATTCAAAAGATTTACCCGCAAGTGACGCGCTTAACGTCACTAACGTGTCAGGGTTATCAACCGACTCTAAGTAAGCTAAATCATTATTGGTTAGCGGCAAACGCACTTCTGCGATACTGATATCGTAGAGCTCGCCTAAATTAGTACCTAGAGAAACATATTGGCCTAAATCAACGTTACGCGCTTTGATAATGCCATCAAATGGTGCGCGAATAACGGTTCTTTCTAAATTGCGCTGAGCTCGAGCTAATGCGGCTTTAGCATATTTGACATTTGCTTGTTCTTTTTTCAATTGCGGGATACGCAAACCTAACTCAGGCGGTAAACCGTTATCAAAATCTTTAAATTCAATTTTTGCTACTTCACCACGAGCGATTTCTTCATTTAGCGCAGCGTTAGCTTGTGCCAATGTGGCTTCAGCTTGAATAAAGTCTGCTTGATAATCTGAAGGTTCTATTTGTGCTAAAGCTTGACCTTGTCTAACAATGCCGCCAGCAACAAAACTGGGATCAAGGCTGATTAATCGACCTTGTACTTCAGTGACGAGTTGGGTTTTATATTTGGGGCTAACAACACCATAGGAAGGCAAGTTGAGAGACACGGTCTTTTGTTCAACAGTGAGCACATCGACTACAGGGATTTTTTGTTGATCTTCTTTTTGCTCAGGAGCCTGACGAGTACTGAATAAAACAACGGCGAGGCCAATAAAAACAAATAAAATGATGAATGGAGAAAGAATTCTTAACAGTCTTTTCATTGATGGGCGTATCCATACTTATCTATCGAAAATGGTGACTTTATATAACTCAATCTCGAACAGTCATTTTAAAAAGAGATTTTTGTGAGTTATTAGAGTGCTATAGGCTCTAAATTAACAGAGTTACCAGTAGAGAAAAAGTGTTAGATGTAAATTAAATGTTTCATAAAGTTTATTTCACTTTGAGGCTAGTTTAATGCGCTATCAAATGGATTTTTTGCCATAAAAAAGCCCTGAATATAGAAAATATTCAGGGCTTTAGCATTAAGGCTTCGTTAATTAAAATTTATTTTTTCTTCTTTTTAGGCTTTTTAGATTTCTTCGCTGCAGACTTATTTTTGTCTTTTTTCTTGCCTGGTACTTTGGCCTCTTTATGGGTAGGTCTTAAGCCATCAATAAAGCGACGTTTTAACGGTTGTTCGATATAACGTTCAATTTTACTCACAATACGCATGTCGTGGGCTTCAACTAACGAAATAGCTGTACCTTTTGCGCCTGCACGTGCTGTACGACCAATTCGGTGTACGTAAGCATCAGCAGAGCGAGGCATATCGAAGTTAATTACATGAGTGATACCGTCAATATCGATTCCCCGTGCTGCAACGTCAGTCGCAAGAAGAATATTCACGTCACCTTTACTGAACTTACTTAACGCTTGGAAACGTTTCTTTTGTTCCATATCACCACGTAAGAAAGCGCAAGGGATACCTGCTTTTAATAGCAAGCCTTCTAAGCTAGCAACAACTTCACGGGTTTTAACAAATACGATGGTGCGCTTAACAGACTCTTGTTGGAGCAAATTACACAACAAGGCAAACTTGTGGGCGTTGTTATCCGCTAAATGTATCCATTGATGAATTTTCGCTTTTTCACTGCGAGGTGAATCAACATCAATGGTTACAGGATCTTCAAGTAAAACATGTGCAAAACGAGCAACACCACTGCCTTCAAGCGTGGCGGAGAACAGCATGTTTTGCTTGCGGCCCTGCGCTTCAATAGCAATGGTTTCAACCACTGAAGAAAAGCCCATATCAAGCATACGGTCTGCTTCATCAATGATGAGCATTTCAACTTCTGTCGCTTCGAATTGACCTTTATCTAAATATTCCATCAAGCGACCAGGCGTCGCAATTAATAGATCGATATTCTCTTCAAGTTGCTCTTCTTGAGGACCGTAAGGTACGCCGCCGGTAATAATACCGATATCTAAATCAAGATCGGTCGCTAAATGAGACGCATAACGATGAATTTGGCTAGCCAGCTCACGAGTAGGCGTCAGAATTAAAATTCTAGCTTGACCGTTAAAGCGGCGAGGGAAGTCAATCAAGTGTTGTAATGCCGGCAATAAAAAGCTTGCCGTTTTACCTGTACCTGTAGGCGCTTTAGCTAAAATATCCCGTTGTTCCATCGCCATTGGCAATGTTTGTTGTTGAACGGTAGTAGGGCTTAAATGTCCCATAGCCTTTAGAGAGTCTAATAGGCGTGGGTCTAGATCAAAATCTTCAAATAGCATGCGCTTTGGGTCTCACTGATTGATAGCCGAACATTATAACCTAAGTTCTGGATCTCAGCGAGCAAGGAATCGGTTTTAAATGACTTTTATATGATGAAACTCTCGTTAAAGTTTTAGATAAAAGTCGCGACACAACTGGCTCATCTCTGGAGTGTATTGACCTTGTTTATCCGCAATTATCAAATCAGAGTGAAATAAGCGATGGGAACTAGCTTGGTGGCTAAGTTGCAATAAAATCCGGCTAGGACTTTTGTTTTCAACGGTGCGAATACTCGTTCGCTTTGACAGCGACAGTTGCGTGCCATCTAACGCTTGCATAAAACCAGCCTCGCTTTGCTGAGGAATAATCAAGCTCGCTTGTCCAGATGGTGTCATTAATTGTTGAATATGGTTGAGCAAGGTTTTAAAACTGAGCTGGTTTGTGTGCCTTGCTGTAGCACGCTGACTTGAGTCTGATTGAGGTCCATGTTCAAAGTAAGGCGGGTTACAAATAATTGTATCGAACAGAGCGCAGCGCTTTTGCTGATGTTCAAGCAAAAATTGCTGGATACTCATGTGATGTAACGAAAGCTGCTCTGACCAAGGGCTTTGACTAAAGTTTTGCTGGCAATCAACAGCAGCGCCATCTTCTAACTCTACCGCGCTGATTTTACAATCTTGGTTATTCATACGCTGAGCGAGCATTAAGCTGAGCAAGCCACTCCCTGCACCAATATCTAATAGTTGTGCTGCAGGTATTTTTTGCGTATCAGGCAATGCAGCCCAAGCACCTAATATGACCCCATCTGTGCTAACGGGCATACCACAATGACTATCATCAATATGAAACTGTTTAAATGTAAAAGGCATGAATACTTCGCTTATATGGCTGACGGCTTATGGTAACGGTTTTACGGTTTTTTCCCAATTTTATTGGTGTTGCTTTTTTGTTGTGCTTTTAGCTTGATGTGGTTGCTCTGTAGCGGGAATGTTTTGTGGGCTTTACGCTTCGTTTCTGATAACAGCTAATTTGCTATTCTGCTGGGTTTGCGCTTGTTTATCGATAGATGTTTTGCTATTAGTTCCTACCCGTTTAGTCGTGTTTAACGCGTTTAAATGGCAAAAAATGAAATACGACTCACAAATGGGTATTCGAAAAATTGAAAAATGGCTTTTTTATAACCATTTGTGAGTAGTTTTTAATGAGATAAAGTGTATTTATAAGTTTACATTCTTACAGGTCGTTTTTGATTAGCAGTAGCTAATTAGCAGTGAATCACTTAAGTTTGTTAAAAAACAAAACAACAAGATGGGGCGTTTAGTGCAAAACAATAATATGAGTATTGGCGATACATTAGGCTTAGGCTTTATGACATTCGCATTTTTCTTAGGTGCAGGTAACTTAATTTTTCCACCTTTTGCAGGCATGTTAGCTGGCGAGAATATGACGCTAGCGATGATTGGGTTTCTGGTCACTGCTGTAGGTTTACCTCTAGCAGGTCTTATCGCTGTCGCTAAAGCGAATGGTAAAGTCATGGCGATGCTACCTGCTTTTGCTGCTACAGCACTTGCTGTCTCAATTTACATTATCATCGGCCCTGCGTTTGCCGCTCCTCGCACAGGTTTAGTTGCATTTGAAATTGGTGCTCGCCCATTTTTAGATAATGCTGATGCGATGATCCAGCTAGGTGCATTGACACTGAACAAAGCACAGTTGCTTTATACAGTAGCCTTTTTTGTCATCGCAATGGTGCTATCACTTTACCCTGGTAAATTACTCGATAGTGTCGGTAAAGTGTTAACCCCAATCTTAATCTTTTTACTTGTTGGTTTAGCCGTTTCAGTGATTGCTACGCCAAGCGCTGCGATCGGTGCGGCTACTGGTGACTATATTGACAGCCCACTTTCTAAAGGCATTTTAGAAGGTTACAACACCATGGATACACTTGCCTCAGTGATCTTTGGTATGTTGATTATTGATATTTTACGTAAGAAAGGTGTCACAGAATCTAAAGCCCAGACTCGCTATCTTGTGCGTGCTGCTATCATTGCAGCATCAGGGTTAGCGTTTGTGTATATTTCACTATTTTATTTAGGTGCTACAGCGGGTGATATTGCTAAAGGTGCTGAAAACGGTGGCCAAATTCTGACAAATTATGTGACCCATGAGTTTGGCACTATGGGTACAGTATTATTAGCAGCGGTAGTCAGTATCGCTTGTTTAACCACTGCAGTTGGCCTAATTACAGCGTGTTCTGAATACTTTAACGAACTCATGCCTAAAGTGTCTTACAAATCTTTCGTTATCTTTTTCAGTGTTGTATGTGCAACCGTTGCGAACGTGGGACTCACTCAGCTAATTAACATCAGTATTCCTGTGTTGATGACCATCTACCCTGTGGCAATTGCATTAGTGGCAATCACCTTTTTAACTGAACGTTTTGCTCGCCCAGAATTTTCGCATCGTCTTGTGTTATCCGTTGCACTATTCTTTGGTATTTTCGACGGTTTAAAAGCGGCAGGAATGAACACTGACTTTTTAAGCTTTATGCCACTGCATAGCGAAGGTATGGCTTGGTTGCTGCCAGTTGGTATTGCCATGGTTGCATGTTTATTTGTCCCAGCGAAAAACGCAACGGCAGCTACAAGCTAATAAAGATGACAGACAAATCTTTATGGTGATGATTAGATTATCCCTATGAGCTTAGTTTTGTCTTTGTAAACTAAATTTAGTTACACTAGAGCGGCGTTACTTCAGGTGAAGTGGCGCCGTTTTTTTAGGAATTTTTGTGACTGATAATTACCAAGCAGATCCCCTTATTGATGCATTTTTAGATGACCTTTGGTCGGCTAAAGGGTTAAGTGATAACACGTTAGGCTCTTATCGAACTGACTTACGTCATTTTGAGCGATATGTGTTAAGTCAGCAACATCAACTCATTAATGTTGATCAGTTAGTGATTCGAGATTATTTAGCTTATCGAGTGGCAGAAAATTTTGCTAAAACCTCAACGGCAAGATTGCTGAGCAGTTTACGGCGATTTTATGGTTATTTGATAGTAAAACAACTGATTGATATCGACCCAACTAGCTTAATTGAGTCACCTAAGTTAGCGCGTAAACTACCTAATGCATTAAGCGAAACCCAAATAGATGCTTTACTCGCAGAGCCCGATATTGACGACCCAATAGAGTGCCGTGATAAAGCCATGCTGGAGTTATTGTATGCCACAGGCCTTCGGGTTACTGAACTGGTCAGCTTAACCTTAGAGCAAATTAGCCTTAGACAAGGTTTAGTGCGCATTGTCGGTAAGGGCGGCAAAGAACGTTTAGTGCCGCTTGGTGAATTAGCCATTTCCGAAATAGAGCAGTATTTGTTAGCTGCACGCCCTACATTACTGAACAATAAACAAAGCGATGTTTTATTTCCTTCCAAACGTGGACAAATGATGACAAGACAGACTTTTTGGCATCGTATTAAACATTATGCAGTGCGAGCTGGCATTAATAGTCATTTATCTCCGCATACCCTAAGGCATGCATTTGCTACCCATTTACTCAATCATGGCGCTGACTTACGGGTAGTTCAGCTGTTATTAGGACACAGCGACTTATCTACCACGCAAATATACACCCACGTTGCCAAGGCTCGACTACAGCAGTTACATAGTGAGCATCATCCAAGGGGCTAATGCGTTGTGCATGATGTCTCTTGTTACATAAAAATTGATACATATCGCCAGCAATGAGCGGGATATAGTTGCTTTAATATGACATTCTCTGTAACTTTTGCCGTCAAACTCTGGTCTATGTAATTAGCTGACTCATCAGTTTTATCAAATAGGATTTTTTAATGAAGTTAACAAAAGCATTCTCTTTTGCTATGACCCTTGCTGTTGCGCCACTATTACATGCCGCATCAGCCTCAGATATTCCCAATGAAGCAGAGCTGAAACAGCAGGTTTCTGATGTGCTTGGCGTTAATGTATTGAAAATTCAATCATCACCGATTGACGGATTGTATCAAGCCTTGACTGACCGTGGCATTTTGTACGTTTCTCCAGATGGTACTAAGTTACTACATGGCAATATGTATGATTTAAAGAATGGTATGCAAAACTTAACCGAGGCTGCATTAGCGGGCCCTCGTGTTGATATGCTCAAGCCATTTGAAGACGACATGTTGGTGTACAAAGCGAAAAATGAAAAACATGTCGTAACCATCTTTACTGATGTGGATTGTGGTTACTGTCGTAAGTTACACCAAGAAATGGACGGTTATAACGATTTAGGCATTACAGTTCGTTATTTAGCTTACCCTCGTGCAGGTATTCCATCAGCAAATGCCCAAGAAATGGAAGCGGTATGGTGTGCTAAAGATCCGCTACAAGCTATGACTGATGCTAAAACGGGTGGCAATGTAAAAGCTGCAAGCTGCGATGCAAACATTGAGGAGCAATACCGCCTCGGTCAAGCATTTGGTATCAATGGAACACCTGCAATCGTTTTAGAAAACGGGGTGTTAGTGCCGGGTTACCAACCACCGTCAGCATTATTAAATACCATTAAAACTAATCTCTAATACCGACAGGTTTAGAATAATCGTTTTAACCGAAAAAGGTGAGCCATTGGCTCGCCTTTTTTGTTATCTTAACGTGTCGATTACTCCACTAAAATAAGGTGTGTTTGTGGCCCACAAAATTGTTCGCCGAACTCAGGTAGATGACAGTCATTTACCGCAATCTATGCATCCATTACTAAAACAGTTATATGCTCGACGTGGAGTCGATTTAGCTGGCTGCGAACTGAGTTTGTCGAAGTTACTTAGACCTGAAACCATGCTCGGCATTGACACTGCGGCGAAGATTATTGCTGACGCGATAGCTGCTGATAAGTCGATTTTGATAGTGGGAGATTTTGATGCTGATGGCGCAACCTCGACCAGTGTGTGTTTGATTGCATTAAGAATGATGGGAGCCAAGCATGTTGACTACCTTATTCCAAATCGCTTCGATTATGGTTATGGGTTAAGTCCTGAAATTGTTGCCGTTGCTCAGTCTAGAGGGGCGCAGTTATTGATTACGGTCGATAACGGCATCTCATCCATTGAAGGTGTTGCAGCCGCTAAACAATTAGGTATGCAGGTGGTTGTAACTGATCACCATTTACCTGGACAAACCCTCCCCGATGCAGATGCGATAGTTAATCCTAACCAAAACGGTTGTGAATTTGCCAGTAAGTCTATTGCTGGGGTTGGCGTTGCGTTTTATTTGATGTCAGTGCTTAGAAAAGAGCTGCGCCAAAGAGACTGGTATCAGCAGCAACACATTGCTGAGCCTAACCTTGGTTCCTTACTTGATATTGTTGCTTTGGGCACGGTTGCTGATGTGGTGTCGCTTGACAGTAACAATCGTATTTTGGTGCAAGCGGGTTTACAACGAGTTAAGACGGGGCGTTGTCGTGTTGGCATTACAGCATTACTGGAAGTCGCAAAAAGAAGCCCACAACGTATTGTTGCATCAGATTTTGGATTTGCTGTCGGGCCAAGATTAAACGCTGCCGGTCGTTTAGATGAGATGGCGCTGGGTGTTGAGACATTGTTATGTGAAGACATGATGTTAGCAAGGAGAATGGCTGATGAGCTTGATGGCTTAAATGGTGAGCGTCGCGAGCTTGAAGCGGGAATGCAACAAGAAGCGTTAAAAAGTCTGCAAACATTAAGCCTTGATGAATCAGATTTACCTTGGGGACTTGCTTTGTTTCAGGATGACTGGCATCAAGGTGTGATTGGTATTTTAGCTTCAAGAATCAAAGATAAATATCATCGCCCTGTGATTGCATTTGCTGATGCTGGCGAGGGTGAAATTAAAGGCTCTGCGCGTTCAATAAAAGGCTTGCATATGCGAGACCTGTTAGAGCTTATTAATAGCCGCCACCCTGGGATGATTATCAAATTTGGTGGTCATGCGATGGCGGCGGGATTATCACTTCGTGCAGATGCATTTGAATTATTTCAGTCAGCATACGATAAAGCCGTACGTGAATTGTTAAAGCCTGAACAGTTAACGGGTGAGATCTTATCTGATGGTGAGTTGCCGATAGCGTTGATGAACCTAGAAACGGCTTTCTTACTGCGTGAATCTGGTCCTTGGGGACAGTCTTTTGAAGAGCCATTATTTGATGGTTATTTCAGCGTGATTCAACAACGTATCGTGGGGGAGAAACATTTGAAATTGGTGTTAGAAACCGACTGCGGCTCAGTGATGATGGATGCTATTGCATTCAATGTTGATTTACAAACTTGGCCTGACGCCACAATTAAGCACGCTAGACTTGCGTACAAACTGGATGTAAATGAGTTTAGGGGAAACCAAACTGTGCAGATGTTGGTTGATTATATTGAACCTGCATAGCTAACAACCAGTTATTAAGAAGCACTCTAACAAGACGTTTCTAACAGGTAATTCGCTAACAGAGAATCTCAACAAAGACGAGCTTGTTTCACGCACCTATAGTGTTAGGTGAGTAGATGATTAACTCACTCATCACCAAACTTTAGGCAGCTTAATGGTTGCCTAGGGTTATTATGACTAAAGCCGGCGAGGGTAGTTGTCAGTTTTACTGCAATTTATAACAGATACAAAAAAGCCTCGCATTGCGAGGCTTTTTTGTTATTTGGTCGCTTTCGCCACCAAATCTAAATATGGTGCCCGAACCCGGAATCGAACCAGGGACACGAGGATTTTCAATCCTCTGCTCTACCGACTGAGCTATTCGGGCGACGGACGCAATTAAACGTTTTTTGTGGTCTGGAGTCAACTTTTTTTTATTGATAACTGTTTTTTTTAGCTTGTTTGAGCAAGATTTCCACAAAAGGCCTAAATCATAAGCTATTTGTTAAGAAAGCAGCTATGAATAAGTCTATCCGGAAAACGCTACGTATGGGTTCATTGGGGAGAGTATCGAGGCTTTATGCTGACTAGCGTTAAGGTAGTGGTGCTGAATACTCCTGCTAGCATGTTTGGAAATATCAGTTTATCGCATTAACTATTAACTTTTTTGTAACTTGCTGAACAATAAAACAAGATTATAAGGTCTATTAAGGTAACTGAATAGAAAACTTAATAGCAGTATGAGGAAATAGTCATTTGAATTGGCAATTGTCATTAATCGCTGGCTCGCAAAAACACCCTTTAGGGGTGTGGGCTACCGTATTGCTATTGGTGCTGCTCAGTATCATTGGGGCAACGAAGATTGATCTTGATGTTAATTTTAACGACTATTTTGCCCATGATGACGCAGGATTTGTTGGACTAAATCAACTTCAGCAAACATTTGTCCGCGAAGATGGTTTACTGCTTTTATTGGAAAATGAGCAAGACTGGCGACAACCTGAGCAGCAAAGTCGATTACTTGATTATATTGAATATTTACAATCTGATCAGCATATCAGCGCGATAGGGGGGTATGCTGCATTTATTGAACGTCTGCCAGTTGTAAACGAGTCTTCTGTGGTTACGGGGCAGAAGCAAGCGCTCACTCAATCACTCACTCAATCATTAACTCACTCGCAATCTTCAAGTCAAAATCAATCAATAAGCGATAGCCTGCTTTTAAGTTATAAACAACATCCTCGCTTACCTTTGGTGTTATCTGACAATGGTAAAGCTATTATCCTGAGTATTGAGTTTAGTCAAAACGATATGCAGCAATATTCAACAGAGGCGCTGTGGCGCCTGGAAAGTATTGATCGTTTGCAAGGTATCTCTGAGTCATTTTGGTCAGTTAAGGCTGCGGCAGCGAGCCTTGTGCCTAAATTCAATCAAGCTCAAAGTGCTGTGAAGGTTTTGTTGTCAGGTGAACAGGCGCTCAATTGGCAATATGCTAAGGTGTTACGCCATGACCTAAGTTGGTTTGCACCCAGCCTATTTGTCATTATCGGTCTAATGGCATTAATTTTTATTCAAGCTAGATTATGGCTTTTTGCTATCGCACTTAACTGTGCAGTGACCTTAGCTATAGTACTTGGAGTCGCAGGTTGGTTTAATCTTACTATTGCAGCGATAAGTGCATTTATACCAGTGATAATTATTACCTTATCACTGGCTTACTCCGCGCATTTATACCTTGGCTGGCAAGCTGGAATAAAAGCGGGTGACAATAATCCGCTAATTTTTAGCTTCTCACATAATAAACAACCCCTACTGTACGCAACACTGACGACCATATTGGGTTTTGGCTTACTCGCTTTTAGTCCTTCACCACCGATACAAGTTTTTGGGATATTAGTGGCCATTGCCGTGGCTTGCCATTATCTACTTTGTCACAGTTTATTGGTGACTATCGTGAGCAAGGCTAATCAGAACTATTCTGATGGCAAGTTACATGTCTTTGTTAATCCTGTGGTGACGCTAGCCAAACGAGCGGCGTTATTGCCAAAGTCAATTCTCATGGTGGTAGGACTCGTTTCAGTATTGGCCTTATTAAGTGCCAGTAAACTTGAGCTTAATGATGATCCGCTTAATTACTTTCCTGACGATAACCCCTTTACTCAATCTAAACTCACTATGCAGCAAGATTTTTTTGGCATAAATCCATTGTATTTTGAGGTGGGGACTGGTTCTGTCCCTATGTATGACAAGCAATATCTGGGCTTTTTATTCCAATTTGCTCGCTTTTTGCAACAACAGCCAGAAGTTAACCATGTCACCCATATTGGTGATTGGGTAAAAAGTGCCGGATTATCGCAAAGTCAGCTTAAACGGATCATGACACAACATAGCGTCAGTGATATCGGGCTTGAAGCAGAAATCTCATCACAATATCAATCGAGTTTAATCACCGTTTATTTAACCTCCCTCACTGCGCAGCAAATGTTAGCGTTCGAAGCCAAAACAACTGCATGGCTTGCTGCAAATAAAACCGCTTTATCAGTAAGCCCAGCATTAGGCAGTAGTTTATTGTTCGCTCATTTATCCATTCATAACGCAAACAGTATGTTGTGGTCATTTGGTATTGCGTTAGTGGCCCTAAGCCTAGTGTTAGGCTTTTTGAAAAAAAGCCCATACTTTGCTTTGGCGGGGTTAATGGTTAACTTTTTGCCCTTGCTTTGGGTGTTCGCTATTTGGCAACTGGTTGGTGGGTATATCAGTATTGGCAGTGCGGTCGTATTAGGCATCATGCTTGGGATTATTGTTGATGATACTTTGCATTTGCTGTTGAAGTTACCTGAGCCACAAACATCTGATATCGACAGTCGTGCAACTTATCTGCAATTATTTTGGACGCATTATGCGGGCGTTATTCCGGTGATTTGTTTTACCAGTTTAACTTTAGTACTGGGTTTTGGCATTGGATTAGCGTCCGATTTTGCGCCTATTGCACAGCTAAGTTTGTTGTCTTGTATGGTGATTCTATTGGCATGGCTCTTTGATGTTTTCGTATTGCCTGTTATTTATCAACTGCGGAGACAAAGCATTAATGACAATTAAGATTAAACGTTGTTTTGGCAAGCAAGCTTTGCCAAAGGTTACTCAAGGCAATAATGCACTTAGGCTTCAAGATTGGATAAATCTTCAGGCTCAAACCCCACTTTTATTTTCTGATAACCAAACGGAATCAATGGCACGTTTATTACCCCTATTATTGTGTGGTGAACAGTCGGCTCAGTTGGTCTTTAATCAAGAAATTATTAGATTACATGTTCAAGACTTAGAAAAAAAATTATCAACACAGACATCACAAAGGAATGGCAAGATAGTGACATCACTAATGGAAGTCGAGTCTGACGAGTGTCGTCATGATATAGCCTTGCAAACAGTATCGGATAAGCTTCCATACATAGAAGATACCCGCCAAGTTCAACGGTTGGCAAAAAGGTTTTATAGCGGTTTAGGTCGAGTAAATGATTACAGTCAACACTTTGTTCGTATTGCTATTTTAGATACATGTGTCACCCAAATTATGCAAGCATTTGAAACCAGCAAACTTGGAGGAGAGCACCCTTTTAGTGTGTTATGTGGCTTGATTAAAAAAGACGAAGCCAAGCATGTATACATTAGCCGTCATCATGCCATCGAATTAGGGGCGACAAATGACGACTTTTATCAGCAACAATCCTTAATCACACATGAGCTTTTTCAATTACTCACCAGCCAACATCACTCATTTGAAAATATGGGGATTTGCTTAGATGCTATCCAACATAAATTGGAGGAAAAATGGCAGTAAAATTTGCGCAGCATGACCTATCATTATTAGGCATTTCTCATCAATTGCCTAATGCAAATATCAATAATGAAGCGCTACTAAATGCCTTGTCTCAACAGTGCAGTAGACTTGCAGCGCGAAAAGCTAAAACCATTGCGAAGCGTTTGGGTATTGAGGGGCGCCATTTAGTCAGAGATCTATCGACCCCAACCAGTTCAACATCTCCTTCGAGTATTGAGCTTAGTCAGCAAGTACTGACTCAAGCTTTAGTGAATGCAAACCTTGATATTGAAGCGTTAGATTATTTACTCAGCCACACATGCACACCTCATACACAAGTCCCCCCTAATGCAGCATGGCTTGCAGATGCAATGGCATTTCATGGTCCCTATTTAGAACTTAGACAGGCTTGTACGGGATTTGCCAACGGATTACAAATTGCGTCGGCCTTTTGCGCTGTTAATCAGCAACCCGTTTCAATAGTAGGGGTAGAAACAGGCTCGGTTTATTTTGATATGGATAACGACTTTATCGATACCGAGCAATTGGTTAATTATGTACAAATGGGGGATGGCGCAGCTGCAGTAGTACTAGGGCCTCAAGATGAACAGGCTGCCAAAATATCTGATATTTATTTAGGTCAAATTGGACATCAAAAACCACCAGGGTTTTATCTTGATGGCGGGGCTAATGATGTCGGGACAAAACAAATGGCTCGATTCCATCACAACACCCAAGCTGTACGAGAGCAAGGTAGTCAGTTGTTTGAGCTAGGTTGGCAAGCACTGCAAAGCCGAGGCTATCAGCTAGATGATTTTGCATATATTTTGCCTCATCAGGCCAATGGACATATTGATGTGCTAATGGCAAAAGCATTAGGCATTTCACCAGAGCGAGTGATCAATGATGCCAAGCATCTTGGTAATTTAGGTTCAGCCGCTATTTGGGTCAGTTTATCGAGGTTGATTCATTCAGGACGATTAAAAGCAGGTGACAAGGTGGCGGTACTCGGTGCCGAAGCCACTAAATACCTTTATGGCGGTTTTGTTTATCATCATGTGTAATCTTCAAAACAAAAAAGCCTGCGATATATAGCAGGCTTTTTATATTAACGTAGAATCAGCAATATGATTCTTGACTGTTATTTGAGTAAGTCACTATCTGGATAGTTAGCAGCGATAACCGTTAATGTATTCTGTTGAAGTTGCTCTTGGCCTAATTCACCATAAGCTTGCGCCATAATTTCTAAAGCTTGCTCGGTTGCTGGTGTGCCAGGGAACTGCTCCATCACAGATTGTGCACGAACAGCTGCTGCACTCCATGCTTCCATTTTGATATAATACTCAGCCACTTTAATCGAGTATTGTGCTAAACGGTTTTTAAGGTATTGCATACGTTGCTGAGCATCAGCCGTATACTTACTGTTTGGGTAGCTTTTGATTAAACGATCAAAATCTTTAAAGGCGTCTTGTGCATTTTTAGGATCACGATCAGTTCGATCGATATTCATCATATCGTGAAATAGGTAATTATCTGCCTGCATATTAGTTAAACCACGCATATAATAGACATAATCAATATCTGGATGCGTTGGGTTTAAACGAATAAAACGATCGATATTTGCAATACCTGATGCGACGTCATCCATTTTGTAATAAGCAAAAATCATGTCCAATTGAACTTGAGTTTTATGTGGGCCAAATGGGTAACGAGAGTCTAATGCTTCAAGTGTTCTAACTGCTTTAGAGTAGTTTCCTAGCTCCATTGAGGTTCTAGATTGAGCATAAAGTCCCTCTGGAGACTTGCCACTGAGGTCTTCATCTTCAAAACCTTTAGAGGTACTACATGCTGTTAAAGCTAATGAAAACAATACTAGGGCGGCGCCTTTGGCTAATTTATACATATGTAAATTCAATTCTTTTATAAGTTGTTGTTAAGAATTTTTCCATTTCACTGTAAAATAGAAAACAATCCGATTGTAACAGATAGCACATTCACTTTGGACCCCAAAAAAGGGGTACGGTTCCTATGACACAAGAGATTAACCTAAAAAGCGAGATCACAGCAATCCAAACCGGTTTAAGATTAGACCAAGCTTTGGCTGAATTGTTCCCTGATTATTCCCGTACACGCATCAAAGAATGGATCCTATCTGGTGCAGTTTCAGTCGATGGCGTTGTTGTCGATAAGCCTCGTGAGAAAGTACTAGAATCGCAGTTAATTGCGGTAGAAGCAACGCTCGAAGAAGAAGTAAAAGACAAAGCACAAAAAATTGACCTAAATATTGTCTACGAAGACGATCATATTTTAGTGGTAAATAAGCAAGCTGGCTTGGTTGTTCACCCTGGAGCTGGTAATGCTGATGGCACATTGTTAAATGCGCTATTACATCATTGCCCTGAGATTGAACATGTTCCTCGTGCTGGTATTGTGCATCGTTTAGATAAAGATACCACTGGTTTAATGGTAGTTGCTAAAACGGTTGAAGCACAAACTCATTTAGTTGCAGCACTTCAGGCGCGCGATATTGTACGTGAATACGAAGCGATTGTGATTGGGATGATGACCGCTGGCGGAACAGTAGACGAACCGATTGATCGTCATGAAACGCGCCGTACACAAATGGCAGTTGTTATGGGCGGTCGTCCTTCTGTTACTCATTATCGTGTTGCTGAAAAATTCCGTGCTCATACGCGTTTAAGATTGCGCTTAGAAACGGGGCGTACTCACCAAATTCGTGTTCACATGTCATACATAGGTCATGTGTTGGTTGGCGATCCTGTATACGGTGGTCGCCCACGTCCGCCTAAAAAAGCTAGCCCAGAGTTTTTTGATATTTTGAAAAACTTTGAACGTCAGGCGCTACATGCAGTACGTTTGGAGCTTGCTCATCCATTTACCCATGAAATCATGTCATGGCAAGCGCCTATCCCTGAAGATATGCAAATGCTGACCAGAGCGTTACGTCAAGATACTGAAGAAAACCCAATCGAGTATTTATAAGTATTCGCTGCGAAGGGGATAGCGTGTATCACGTAAATTGGCCAATACCTGACAATATCGGCATCGCCATGACAGACCGTCATGGCGGTGTGAGTCAATCGCCTTTTGATAGCTTAAATTTAGGCTTACATGTAGGCGATGACCCTCAAGATGTATTGGCTAATAGAGCTTTAATTCAGCAAACTTTAGCGATTAATGTGCCAGTCACTTGGTTAGATCAAGTTCATGGCACTACTATTATCGATTACTCAAAAGTAAGTTCTGCCAATGTAAGTCCTGCCAATATTTCACCTCAGTCTATTCCTCCCAAAGCTGACGGAAGCTATGTTGATCATGCCAAAGTGGCGTTAGCCGTCATGACCGCCGACTGTTTGCCTGTGTTGCTATGTAATAAAGTAGGAACTGAAATTGCTGCTGTGCATGCAGGGTGGCGTGGATTGTGTGATGGGGTTATCGAGTCTGCAATAAAGCGCTTTAATGCAGAAGCCTGTGACATAATTGCTTATTTGGGACCAGCAATTGGTCCAAATGCTTTTGAAGTGGGCGCAGAGGTAAAGCAACAATTTGTTGAACAAGATATTGAAGCTAAGCAATGCTTTAAACCACATGGCGTGAAATACTTAGCCGATTTATGTGGGCTTGCAACCATGCGTTTATCTAAACAAGGAATAAAACACATTTATAGTGCAAATGTGTGTACTTTTACTAACCCTGATTATTTCTCTTACCGCCGAGATCAACAAACAGGACGAATGGCTTCTTTTATTTGGTTAAAATCTTAATCTGTTTTATCGATTTGATCTTAATCAATTAATCTAACAATAATGTGCAGAATTTTATTCCCACGATTGAAAATTTCATAAACATCCCCATATTTTAATTATCAAATCTTTCGTTTTTATTAAATCGATTAGGAGGACGTATGAGACTTGATCGTATGACCAACAAATTTCAAATTGCTATTTCAGATGCGCAATCATTAGCATTAGGGCGTGATCATCAGTTCATTGAACCTACTCATTTGATGATGGCGTTATTAAACCAAGATTCTGGCTCAATTCACCCTTTACTAACACAAGCGGGTATAAATGTTAGTGCACTGCGTTCTTCTTTGAGCCAAGAGTTAGAAAAATTGCCACAAGTGGAAGGTACTGGGGGAGATGTTCAGTTATCTCAGGGCCTAATTCGTTTACTTAACCTTTGTGACAAGCTAGCTCAAAAACGTAAAGATAAATATATCTCATCTGAACTATTTGTGATGGCCGCGCTTGAAGGAAGTGATGCATTAACCAAGTGCTTGAAAGATGCAGGTGCCAGTAAAGAGTTATTGGAAACCACCATTGAACAAATTCGTGGTGGACAAAAAGTTGATGATCCTAATGCGGAAGATCAACGCCAAGCCTTAAATAAATATACAGTGGATCTTACTGAGCGTGCCGAGCAAGGCAAACTCGATCCCGTGATTGGTCGTGATGAAGAAATTCGTCGCACAATTCAAGTGTTACAGCGTCGTAGTAAAAATAACCCTGTGCTCATTGGTGAGCCAGGCGTCGGTAAAACCGCCATTGTTGAAGGTTTAGCTCAACGAATTGTTAATGGTGAGGTTCCTGAAGGCATTAAGAATAAGCGTGTACTGTCATTAGATATGGGCGCGTTAATTGCTGGTGCTAAATATCGTGGTGAGTTTGAAGAGCGATTAAAAGCGGTATTAAATGAGTTAGCTCAAGAAGAAGGTCAAGTCATTCTGTTCATCGATGAACTGCATACCATGGTTGGTGCAGGTAAAGGCGAAGGAGCAATGGATGCAGGTAACATGTTAAAACCTGCACTTGCTCGTGGTGATTTACATTGTGTTGGCGCAACAACGTTAGATGAGTACCGCCAATATATTGAAAAAGATGCAGCACTTGAACGTCGTTTTCAAAAAGTGCTGGTGGAAGAGCCTAACGTTGAAGATACCATTGCAATATTACGTGGATTAAAAGAGCGTTATGAATTGCACCACCATGTAGAGATAACCGATCCTGCTATTGTTGCCGCCGCAAGTATGTCGCATCGTTATATCTCTGATAGAAAGCTACCAGATAAAGCTATCGACTTGATCGATGAAGCGGCATCAAGTATCAGAATGCAAATAGATTCAAAACCTGAAGCGTTAGACAGATTAGATCGCCGTGCTATCCAGCTTAAGCTAGAAGAGCAAGCACTTGCCAAAGAAGAAGATGAAGCAAGTCGTAAACGATTAACGCATTTACAAGTTGAGCTGAAGCAAGTTGAAGAAAAAGCCAGCGAACTGAATGAAATTTGGCATACAGAAAAAGCAGCCTTAGCTGGTACGCAACATATTAAAGCCGATCTCGAACAATCAAGAATGGATATGGAAGTCGCAAAACGTGCGGGAGATTTAACTCGCATGTCAGAATTACAATACGGCCGTATTCCTGAGTTAGAAAAGCAGCTCGATTTGGCTTCGCAAGCAGAAATGCAAGATATGACGTTATTGCGTAACAAGGTCACAGATATAGAAATCGCCGAAGTACTTTCAAAGGCAACAGGAATACCTGTTTCTAAGATGCTAGAAGGTGAGCGTGATAAGTTACTGCAAATGGAAGATGCACTACATCAGCGAGTGATAGGTCAAAATGAAGCTGTAGAAGCGGTATCAAATGCAATTAGACGTAGCCGAGCTGGACTTGCCGATCCGAATCGCCCAATTGGTTCATTCCTATTCTTAGGGCCAACCGGTGTGGGTAAAACTGAACTGTGTAAATCATTAGCTAACTTCTTATTTGATACCGAATCAGCAATGGTTCGCATCGATATGTCAGAGTTTATGGAAAAGCATACTGTCTCAAGATTAGTCGGCGCACCTCCTGGCTACGTGGGGTACGAAGAAGGTGGATACTTAACTGAGGCTGTTCGCCGTAAACCCTACTCAGTCATCTTGTTAGATGAAGTAGAAAAAGCGCACCCTGATGTATTCAACATTTTGCTGCAAGTGCTAGATGATGGTCGCTTAACGGATGGCCAAGGCCGTACTGTTGATTTTAGAAATACCGTTATCATCATGACGTCTAATTTGGGTTCTGACATTATTCAGGAAGGTTCAGCCTCTCAAGACTATATGCAGATGAAATCGGCCGTAATGAATGTGGTGACGCAGAGCTTTAGACCAGAGTTTTTAAACCGTATTGATGAGACCGTGGTATTCCATCCGTTAGCTGCAGAGCATATAGCGCATATTGCAGAGATACAGTTGCAGAACTTGAAACAACGCTTGGCTGAAAAGGATTTCACCATGGAAATCTCTAAAAATGCATTGGTGTTAATTGCCGAAGCTGGCTTTGATCCAACGTATGGTGCAAGACCGCTTAAACGAGCACTGCAACAAGAAATTGAAAACCCATTAGCACAACACTTATTAAAAGGTGAACTACTCCCAGGTAAACCGATTATGATTGATGTCAACGATGGACTACTGACGTTTACCCAATAAATAGTCAGCGACAGTAATAAAAGGAATGGTAAATACCATTCCTTTTTTATTGGATTATAACTTTACAGTAGGCATTGAACCCATAAGCTTGCGACAAGTGAATTGATCTACTAACTTCAATATGTTCCCTTATGAATAGCAACCTGATTTCAAGTAGAAGGATATAACATGAATAAATCAGTCGTATTAGGCTTTGCTTTACTCTCAATAGCTGCAACCGGATGTTCTAGTTCACCAGAAAAACAAGAAGGTGAAATTATCGAAGTCGGTAATGTTGAATATAATAGCTTATACCACTTTGGCTACAACACAGGTTGCACCAGCGCATTAGCACAAAAGAAATCAAATGAGACACTCGAGTCCATGAAGGATAAAACACTTGATGGCATTGATGCATTTGATAATGGTTGGAAGTCAGGAACTGAGACATGTAATAGTGGCACGTTTAAATCGATGTATACAGTTGGTAAAGCAGAATAACCTGCTCACGTAAACTGAACTAGTGCAGCAGGTAGAGATGATATATACCTTGAATAGGTGTCATGAATAGTTAATTAAAAAGGAGCCATTGGCTCCTTTTATTATTGCAGCTAATAAACTTGATATATTATTGACAAAAAAGCTGCTTACGTTCTTCGTTCTTTTCAATTTGAGCCAAGCGTTCTTCTTCAGTTATGACTATCTCTTCACCTGTATCAGCATCTTTGCGATGTAAGTGTTGATATGTGTTTAATACATTTAAGCTGTGTTTGGCACTTTCACAAATTGAAGCCGCCTGTTCAGCATCTCGCTCTTTGATTAATGCAGCTTTTTGAGCTAAATCCATTTCACTAGTACTAGACTGTGAAGAAGAACCGACAGATTTTACGGGCACATAACCTACTTGAGCGGGCTCAATGTCCTCGCTGTATACTTTTTTAGAGTCAACATCTGCTGGTGGTTGCTGGCTATAATGAGAAACACCGTCTTTATCTACCCAAGTATAAATAACAGTTGCTAAAGCTGACTGCGAAAAACAAACAAACGAAACTAAATACAGCAAACGTAAACTAAGCATAAACATTCCTAGATGGTGGAGCCTAAAATCCTTTAATCAAAATAAAATAGGCTAATTGACTGATAAAACCAATAGCTAAATCAATATACTTGACCATAAAAGCGTAAAGATAGCCTTATAGAAAGGGAACTAGATTATAAAAACCGTTTTCTATTTCGTAATAGAAAGAGGCAAACTAAGCCTTTAAACTGCAAAATTGAAGATAATTAAATCATAGTGGTTAATTAATAAACGCTTAACCCCCATTTGTCATAAAAGTTTAAAAAAGCCCTTGCACGGTTTCATAATCTCCCTATAATGCGCATCCACTGACACGGCAACAGGCACTAGCCAACACTGAGTCAGCTTGATTTGAAGCGGTTTTAACCACCTTAAATCAACGGCGAAAAGAAGTTTGAAAAAACACTTGACGCTGACAACGGGAAGTGTAGAATACGCATCCCTGACCAACACGGTCAACGCTCTTTAACAATCAAACAAGTAAATCTGTGTGGACACTCACAGGTGTTGAGTTAATCGAAATTG